>JAMWZF010000200.1:0-1509 GCA_024304875.1 Paracoccaceae bacterium | reverse complement strand
GTTGAAGGGGTAATCCAAGCCGAAAGCAAGGAGCTAGACACATGAAACGCATGACAGCCACCGCCATCGCCCTGACCCTCGCCGCCTCCGGCGTCGCCGCCGAAAGCCATACCGGCGGCGAAATGAGCGCCAGCGCGGACCTCATGACCGAGAGCGGCATGCTGATCCGCAGCCGAGACATCACCGGCGGCGCGGTCTACACCACCAACGAGGCGAACGACGAAGGCTGGGACACCACCACCTACGACAGCGTCGGCGCCGACTGGAACCAGATCGGCGAGATCGAGGACCTGATCCTCTCTCCCGAGGGCGAGATGATCGGCATCGTGGCCGAACTCGGCGGCTTTCTCGACATCGGCGACAAGCACGTCGCCCTGGCGGTCGAGGACCTGAACCTCGTGGCCGTGGACGATGCCACCTACGCCTACGTGACGCGCTTCAACGAGGAAGACCTCGAAGACATGGAAGGCGTGGACGAAGGCTTCTGGAACTGATCGGCGGACGGGCCTCCAGGCCTGACCCGTGACCTCAGTGCGCCGGTCCCCCGAGGGGGCCGGCGTTTTTACGTCTTGAGGGCGCGCAGCAGCCGCTCCGCGGCCGCGCGCTCGGCCTGCCGTTTCGAGCCGGCGGTGGCGCGGGCGGACTGGCCGGTGGAGAGCCGGGCCTCGATGGTGAAGACGGGGTCATGGGGCGGGCCGCTGCGGTCCGCGACCTCGTAGACCGGCGGTTCCTGCCCGCGGGCCTGAGCCCATTCCTGCAGGGCGCTCTTGGGATCCTTGGACCGGCCCTCGGCCGTTTTCACCCTGTCGCCCCAGAGCGTCAGCACGACCGTGCGCGCCGCCTCGAACCCGGCGTCGAGGAAGACGGCACCGAGGACCGCCTCCATCGCGTCGCCGGTGTTGCTGAGGCGCTTGCGACCGCCCTTCATCATCTCGCCCCGGCCCATCCGCAGGACCTGCCCGAGCCCGATCTCGGCGGCGATCTCGGCGCAGGTCTCCTTGCGGACCAGCTCGTTGTAGCGGGGGGCCAGTTCGCCTTCCTCGGCCTGCGGAAAGGCATGGAACAGCGCCTCGGCCACGGCGAGGTTCAGGACCCTGTCGCCGAGGAATTCCAGCCGCTGGTTGCGGGTCCGCGCCGGACTGTCCACCGACGGATGGGTCAGCGCCTCGATCAGCAGGGCGGGGTCGGAGAACCGGTGCCCGAGCCGGTTCGAGAAGGCCGTCATCTCGGACGACAGTTTCATCACCGGATCTTGTGGAAGAACCGGTCGGGCCGCCACGTCCAGAACGCGAACATGGAGCGCCCGGCGGAAGAGAACATCACCCGGTCGGCCCGGCCGACGATATCCTCGAGAGGGACGAAGCCGACGCCGCCCGCCGACTGCCGGAACCGGCTGTCGATGGAGTTGTCGCGGTTGTCGCCCATGAAGAAGTAATGCCCCTCGGGCACGGTAAAGACGCCGGTGTCGTCCGCGGCCGAGGTGCCGATGTTGAGGATCGAATGCGCCAC
>JAMWZF010000020.1:2048-17951 GCA_024304875.1 Paracoccaceae bacterium | reverse complement strand
TCTTGAAGGGCAGGCCGCGCTGATGGAAGGCCCGCGCGGCCTCCAGCATCTGATCGTCCGTCACCTCCCGCCGGTCGGGCAGGGGGAGGGGCTCGTAGGTCGGGGGGCTCTGGTCACCGGGCATGGACCCACCTAGCCCTCAGCCCGCCCCGGCGACAAGGGCGATCACGCCCGAGACGGTGAACACCGAGATCAGGGTCGAGATCAGGATCGAGGCCGAGACCCGCTGCGGGGCCACCCCGTAGTGCTGCGCGAGGATGTAGACGTTGCCCGCCACCGGCAGGGCGGCGGCGGCGATCATCACCCCGGCGGCGTAGGGTTCGACCGGGAACATCACGAGGGCCGCGAAGGCGACCGCGGCGGGATGCAGCACCAGCTTGGCGAAGCTGATCCAGCCGGCGACGGCCAGCCGCTCGGCGCTTTTCGTCGCCAGCGAGGCGCCAATGGCGAAGAGCGCGCCGGGCGTCGCGGCGGCGCCGAGGAGACCCATGAATTCGTTTACCGGGCCGGGAATTGGCACTTCGAAGGTCGACACGAGGAGGCCGAGGAAGATCGACACCAGCATCGGGTTCGTGACGATCCCCTTGCCGACCGTGCCCAGGACCGCGACGGACATCCGCCCGTCCCGGCTGCCGGTGATGATGACGACGATCAGCGTGCCGAAGACGAGGAGGTCGACGGCGAGGACCATGAGGTTCGGCCCGACCGCCTCCGGTCCGAGGAGGAGCGTCAGCATGGGGATGCCGAGGAAGCCGACGTTGCCGATCACCGCGCACTGCGCCTCCACCGCCGCCTCGGCCGCGTCGATCCTCCGGAGGAGGGCGACCGCGGTGGCGATCAGGTACACGAAGAGCGTGGCGAAGAGGTAGGCGGCGACGAAGGCCCCGTCGAAGAGGTCCGCCAGCGCGAGGTTCGAGGAGAAGCTGAAGAGCATCGCCGAGAGGGCGAAGTAGAAGACGAACTTGGTCAGGTAGGCCGTCGCCTCGGGCGTGAAGAACCCGGTCCGCCCGGCTCCGTAGCCGAGGCCGATCAGGGCGAAGAACGGCAGCGTCTGGAGGAAGATGTCCCACATGGAAGAGGGGATTAGCACTGGCGCGAGAGAGGGGCGAGAGGAGAAGCGCCCGGCACGGGATGGTGTTGCACGGTCCGTCGGGCCGTGGTGATCACAGATGTCTGCCGCTCGTGATCACGACTCTAGAACACTAGAGTTCTGATGTTCTCGAGACCGCTACAACCTGTTGCAACGGCAAGCTTTTTCGCTGTCGTCGAAGCGTGCCTGGCCGCGCAATTAACCACTTGTTGACCACGCGACGACCGGCGTCGGCCCGGCGTCGGTGTCGCAGCCCCCCGCCCGGGCCAAAACGTCCGCAGGCAGGACTGAAATTAACGAACTATCAACGCTTTACCCGCGGATAAGGTCACCCCGACCCGATCAGCACCCCGGCGGCAAAGACCAGCGCCCCGCCCAGCACCACCTGGAAGGCGGCGCGGAAGAAGGGCGTGTCCATGTAGCGGTTCTGGATCCAGGCGATGGCCCAGAGTTCGATGAAGACGACCACGATGGCGGTGATCGTCGCGGTCCAGAAGTGGGGGATCAGGTAGGGCAGGGCGTGGCCGAGGCCGCCAAGGGTCGTCATCACGCCCGAGGCGATGCCCCGCTTGACCGGCGAGCCGCGGCCCGAGATCTGGCCGTCGTCGCTCGCCGCCTCGGTGAAGCCCATCGAGATGCCCGCACCGACCGAGGCGGCGAGACCGACGAGGAAGGTCGTCCAGGTGTCCTGCGTCGCGAAGGCGGTGGCAAAGATCGGCGCGAGGGTCGAGACCGAGCCGTCCATCAGTCCCGCCAGGCCGGGCTGGACCCAGGTCAGGACGAACTTGCGGTGGTCGCTGTCGGCCTCGGACCGCCGGGTGCCGGCGTCCAGATGTTCGGCCTCCAGCCCCTGCGCCGTCGCCTCGTGCCCCGCCTCGGCGGCAGCGAGATCGCCCAGCAGCTTGCGGGTTCCGGCGTCCGAGGTGCGGGCGGCGGCGGCGCGGTAGAACCGCTCCGCATCCTGCTCCATGCCCTTCGCCTCGGCGCGCATCCGCTCCAGCCCCAGGTTCTCGACGAGCCAGACCGGGCGGCGGGCGTAGAAGCCGGCGACATGCTCGCGCCGGATCAGCGGGATGTGGTCTCCGAACCGCCTCTGGTGCAGGTCGATGAGCCGCTGCCGGTGGGTGTCCTCCTCGGCGGCCATGCCGTCGAACACCGCCGCCGATGCGGGAAATTCGGCGCGCAGGCGCTCGGCGTAGGTCCGGTAGATGCGCGCGTCGTCCTCCTCGGATGATATCGCCAGGGCCAGGATCTCCTGCTCGGACAGGTCGGCGAAGCGGCGACGGGACTGGATGCCGGGCAGCATGTAGCACCTCAAAGGTTAGAACGATTCTAATGTAGCGAGCGCAGCGTTGCCCGCAAGAGCGATAACTGAACCGATCGGTTCAGATTTGCATTGACAACTGAACCGTTCGGTTTAGAAAAGTGAACCGAGCAGTTCACTTCTGGCCGCCTCGAAAGGATATCCCTTATGACCCGCACCGTCATCGCGACCCTCGCCGTTCTTGCCGTCTCTGCCGCGGGCGCCTTGCCTGCCGCGGCCGGCGGCACCGTGCCGCTCAACTTCCCGCACCTGACCTGGCCCGACACGACGCCGGACAGCGCGACCACCTCCAAGGACTGCCTGGCCACCGCCACGACTGCGGCCTGCGCCGATCCGGCCGGGTGACAGGCGGGCCGCCCGGCGGGGCTACGCCTGCCCCCGCCGCCGGAGCCGGCTTTCCTTGCCGGACCTGAACTGAACGGTTTATATTAGGACCCGGAGGAATGGGGCACACATGGCCGACGGCGGTGACATCAAGCGTGGACGCAAGTTCGACCAGGTGCTGGACGGCGCCCGCGAGGTCTTCATGGCCGCGGGCTTCGAAGGGGCCTCGGTCGACGAGATCGCCCGTGCCGCCGGCGTCTCCAAGGCGACGCTCTACAGCTATTTCCCCGACAAGCGCCTGCTTTTCGCCGAGGTCGCCCGGGTCGAGGCCTGCAAGCAGGCGCAGCTCTCCCTGGACGAGATCGACTTCGCCGGCCCCCCCGCCGGGGTCCTGCGGATGGCGGGCAAGCGGCTGCTGACCTTCGTGACCTCGGAATTCGGTCAGCAGATGATCATGCTCTGCACCGCCGAATCCGGGCGCTTCCCCGAACTTGGCCGGCAATTCTACGACAGCGGTCCCGGCCTCGTGCGGCAGCACTTCTCGTCCTACTTCGAGAAGGCCGTCGCCGCCGGTCTGCTGGACATCGAGGACACGCTGCTGGCCGCCGACCAGTTCGCCGAACTCTGCAAGGCCGGCATCTTCGCCCGGCTGCAATGCGGCGTGCAGACCCGCTTCACCGAGGCCGAGATCGACAAGGTTGTCGACGGCGCGGTCGAGATGTTCATCGCGCGGTACGGGGTCCATGGACGGACCGGGGGCGCTGCCCCCGTCGCCTGACGGCGACTCCCCCGAGGTATTTCAGGCGAAAAGAGGACGCAGCCGGCGCCCGGCCCTGACGTCAGTCGAGCCGCCGCACCAGCAGCTGGTTGGCATCGCCGCGCTTGGTCTCGAACAGCTTGATGTCCTTCACCAGGTCCGACAGCTTCTTCTTGCCGTAGGTCCGGGTGTCGAAGTCCGGGTTGGCCGAGGTGATGTACTGGCCGAGGGGGCCGAGGGCGTACCATTCGTCCTCCTGGTCGATGGCGTCCATCGCCCGGCAGATGATGTCGCGCGCCTCGGTCAGGGGCTGCTTGGCGGTCGGCTTCTCGGCCGCGGCGGCGGGGGTCGTGGCCTGGACCTCGGCCTCTCCGCTGCCGAGGTTTTCCAGGAAGATGAACCGTTTGCAGGCCTTGCGGAAGGCGTCCGGCGTCTTCTTCTGTCCGATCCCGTAGACGTCGAGGCCCTGTTCCCGGATCCGGCTGGCGAGGCGGGTGAAGTCGCTGTCGGACGACACCAGCACGAAGCCCTGGAACCGCCCGGTGTGCAGGATGTCCATCGCGTCGATCACCAGCGCGATGTCGGACGAGTTCTTGCCCACCGTGTTCGCCGGCGAATGGTGCGGCACCAGCCCGTGCTCGGCCTGCACCCGGTTCCACCCCGACATCTGCTGGGACGAGAAATCGCCGTAGCAGCGCCGGACCGAGGCTTCGCCCAGCGAGGCGATCTCGTCGAAGATGGCAGCGGCGTGCTTGGGCGAGGTGTTGTCGGCGTCGATCAGGACGGCGAGGAGGGGGCGGTCATCGGCCATGGGGCGCTCCGGTCAGGTTGGGGGGACCCTATCTGTCCGGGCCGCCGTTGCACAGGGTGCGCGGTGCTGGCTAGACTTTCCGCGAGGGTAAGTCGGGGACAGGAATGCACTACGTCGAGACCGGCGGGCTGGACAGCGGGTTCGCCCCGGTGTTCCGGGATGGGATCGCGCCGGAACTGGAACGATTGGAGACCCAGCGCCGGACCCTTCTGCGGCAGGCGGTCCGGGGGGTTCTGCTCATCGTGGGGCTGGCCGTCGCGATCGGTGTCGGCCTCGGCTTCGCGTCGGGCTGGGAGGGCCCGGGCGCCATCGCGCCCGCGGTCGGCGGGATGATGGGCCTCTTCGGCGCCCTGATCTACTGGAACGAGAAGGCGGGCGACCACACCGGCGCCCTGTCGGACGTGGTCATGCCGCGTGTCGTCGGCTTTCTCGGGGACATCACCCACGATCCCACCGCCCACCTCGGCTTTCCGACCGGCCGGCTGAAGGATCTGGGCGTCGTGCGGATGCACAACCGCGTCAGCCTGTCCCACCGGATCGACGGCAGCTGGCGCGGGGTGGACTATACCCTGGTCGAGGCTCTGCTGCGCCAGCGGACCGGGACCACCGGCCGCAAGAAGAGCGGGTCCAGGACGACCACGACCTTCGACGGGATGCTGTTCCGCATCGCCGTCCCCCGCCCGACCCCGACGACCATCCTGATCGCGCAGGACTACGGCGCGCTCGGCAACGCGATGGCGGGCTGGCTGAAGGGCGGCAAGGGCCGCGGAATGCCGCGGGTCGACACCGGGCATCCGCGGTTCGAGGCGATGCTGGAGATGCACGCCTATTCCCCCGCGGCCGCCGCGGAGTACCTGCCCGGCCCGATCCTGGACGCGCTGGTCGACATCGCCGAAACCGAGGGTCAGAGCGGCCGCAAGGGCATGACGGCGGCTTTCGACGGCGACAATTTCTACCTCGCCCTCTGGCGCAAGGAGAAGTTCCTCAAGCTGGGTGGCCTGCGCGAGCCGGTGACCGGCATCGACCGCAACATCCACCAGGTCTTCGACGACCTGGCGATGGTGCGGCGGATCATCGACCGGCTGACGGGCGGTGGCCCTCAGTAAACCACCACCGACCGGATCGACTCGCCCGCGTGCATCAGGTCGAACCCCTTGTTGATGTCATCGAGGCCCATGGTGTGCGTGATCATCGGGTCGATCTCGATCTTGCCGTCCATGTACCAGTCGACGATCTGCGGCACGTCGGTCCGGCCGCGGGCGCCGCCGAAGGCCGTGCCGCGCCAGACCCGGCCGGTGACCAGCTGGAAGGGGCGGGTCGAGATCTCGGCCCCCGCCGGCGCGACGCCGATGATGATGCTCTCGCCCCAGCCCTTGTGGGCACATTCCAGCGCGGTGCGCATCACCTTGACGTTCCCCGTGGCGTCGAAGGTGTAGTCGGCGCCGCCCTTGGTCAGGTCCACGAGGTAGGGCACGAGGTCGCCCTCCACCTCGTCGGGGTTGACGAAATGGGTCATGCCGAAGCGTTCGGCCATCTCCTTCTTGGCGGGGTTCAGGTCGACGCCGACGATCTGGTCGGCCCCGGCGAGGCGCAGGCCCTGGATCACGTTCAGGCCGATGCCGCCCAGGCCGAAGACGATGGCGCGGGAGCCGATCTCGACCTTGGCGGTGTAGATCACCGCGCCGATGCCGGTGGTGACGCCGCAGCCGATGTAGCAGATCTTGTCGAAGGGGGCGTCCTGCCGGACCTTGGCCAGCGAGATCTCGGGCAGGACCGTGTGGTTCGAGAAGGTCGAGCAGCCCATGTAGTGCAGGATCGGGTCGCCATCGAGGGTGGTGAACCGGCTGGTCCCGTCGGGCATCAGACCCTGTCCTTGAGTCGCGCGGACCTTCTGGCAGAGGTTCGTCTTGGGGTGCAGGCAGTACTCGCACTCCCGGCATTCGGCGGTGTAGAGCGGGATCACGTGGTCGCCGGGTTTGAGGCTGGTGACGCCCTCGCCCACCTCCATCACCACGCCCGCGCCCTCGTGGCCGAGGATGGCGGGGAACAGGCCCTCGGGGTCGGCGCCCGAGAGGGTGAATTCGTCGGTGTGGCAGATGCCGGTGGCCTTGATCTCGACCAGGACCTCGCCGGCCCTGGGGCCATCGAGGTTCACCTCCATGATCTCGAGCGGTTTTCCGGCTTCGGTGGCGACGGCGGCGCGGGTTCTCATGGGGCGGTCCTCCTGAACTGGTTGAGGCGACGCTGGGCGAAACTGCGGGCAAGATCAACCTTGTCGGGCCGTGCCCGCACGTGGCACCGTCCGCTCATGACGCGGTTTCTGCTTCTCCTGCCTCTCGTGCTCTCGGCCTGCGTCGCCGGGCCGGGGACGGCGCCGTCCGGCCCGGCCGCGCCGCCTTCGGCCGGGGATGCCTGCGGCGCCTCGGGCTACAGCTATCTCGTCGGCCGCGAGGACACCGCGCTGGAGCGGGTGCTGATCATCGGGCAGGTCCGGGTGATCCGGCCGGACACGGCGCACACCGACGATTTCAGGCCGGAGCGGATCAATTTCCGCATCGACCGGGCCGGGCGGATCGCCAGCGTCACCTGCGGCTGACCCAGGCATCGGCGGAAAGCATCCGGCCGGCTTGCCATCCGCGCCGGTCGCGATAGATCGCCCGGCATGAAAGCCTCACTCGCACTTCCCCCTGTCCTGCTGGCGGTTTCCGCCTGCGTTCCCGCCCCGACCGGTACGCCGGCGGAGGGCGCCGACACCTGCGGTGCCGCCCGGTTCGCCCCCTACGTCGGGCAGGACGCGGCGGTGCTGGACGGTCAGCAGACGACCGGCCCCGCCCGCGTGATCCATCCCGGCGACGCGGTGACGATGGATTTCCGGTCGGACCGGATCAACTTCGTCATCGACGACACGGACCGGATCGAGCGGATCTACTGCGGCTGAGGGAATGGCGGATCCGGCCGGGGAGCCTCTTGGTGGGGGCTAAGGTCGACTACCCGGCCGGTCGCTGAACCCTCGATGACCGTCGAATCGGGCGGTATCGCGGCAGAGGCGAGGTAATTGCCGGGCAGCCCGGCCGGGCGCGCAGCCGGCGCTTGATTTGCGCGGCGTTCGGCGCAAGTCTTGGTCCATGAACGTTCAGACCCAGACCCCGTTCACGCCGCGGCAGGAAGTCGTCGCCTTCCACCGCACCGAATTGCAGCCCATCCTGTCGCTCTACGGCCGTTTCGTCGCGGCGGGCGAATGGCGGGATTACGGGATCTCGACCCTGAAGGACCGGGCCGTCTTCGCCGTCTTCCGGCGGACCGCCGAGAACCCGCTCTTCCGGATCGAGAAGCAGCCCAAGCTGCGGCTGCGGCAGGGACAATACGTCGTCTATGGCGCCGAGGGGCAGGTGCTCAAGCGGGGCGACGATTTGCGCGCCGTGCTGCGGGTGCTGGAGCGCAAGCTGATCCGCGCCGTGGACTAGGCCGCGCGCTGCGGGCGGGCGTATCCCGTGACCGGGTCGTCTCCCGCCGTCTCGATCCGCGCGGCGGCGGCGGCGAGGTCTTCGTGGGTGACCGCCATGTGGTGCGCGTTGGCGTGGATCATCCGTTCCGCGTCGATCATGATCGCGACATGCCCCTTCCAGAAGACGAGGTCGCCGCGGCGCAGCTTTGCCCCGTCGATCGCCGGCAGGGCGGCCTGCTGCTGGTCGCTGTCGCCCGGGCATTGGATGCCGCAGGACAGGAGCGCGGCCTGCACGAGGCCGGAGCAGTCGATGCCGAAGGCGGAATTGCCGCCCCAGAGGTAGGGGGCGCCGAGAAAGCGCTCGGCAACGGCGACGGGGTCGGGTTCGGCCTCCTCCAGCGGGGCGAGATGGCCCGCCGGGACATGCAGGTCCGAATGGATCGTCCCCCGGCTCCACGCGGCGCGGGCCCAGCCGTCCCGCACCTCCAGCACCGCCAGCCTTGTGCCGAAGGACAGGGGCGTGACCCGCCCCATGACCTTCAGCCCCGGGGTCGTCTTGCCATAGGTCCGGGCGGCAGAGACCCGGTGGGTCGGCGCCTCGGCGGGGCCCGAGGCGAAGGCTTCCGCCGCGATCCAGCCGCAATAGCCGTCCCGCAGGGCGATGCCGTAGGCATGGCCGTCGGCCGTGTCGATCACCGTGACGTCCTCGCCCCTGAGAAGCTGCCGTTCGCGGGTGCCCCTCGGGTTTGAGAGCAGGTCGGCGACCGGGGCGCTGACGCGGTGCAGATCGCCCTCGGTGAAGGCCGCCGCCTCCACCTTGCCGCGCAGCGAGACATGCGCCACCCGCCCGCTGAAGGGGGTCGACCGCCGGTCGCTCACCCCAGCATCCCGGGCAGAGCCTCGAACAGGGCGCGGATGCCCTGCGCCGCACCGCCCTTGGGCCGGGCGGGGGCGGCGGAGGGGCACCAGCCGTAGATGTCGAAGTGCATGTAGCGGGTCTCCCCGGCGAAGCGGCGCAGGAAAAGCGCGGCGGTGATGGAGCCGGCCATGCCTCCCGAGGGCGCATTGTCGAGGTCGGCGATGCCCGGTTCGATCAGCGGCTCGTAGGGGTCGTGGAAGGGCAGGCGCCAGACCGGGTCGCGCACCTTTCTCGCGGCCTCGGCCAGCGCCGCCGCGTCGGCGTCGTGGTCGGTGTAGAAGGGCGCGAGGTCGGGGCCGACGGCGACGCGGGCGGCGCCGGTCAGCGTCGCCATGGAGATCATCAGGTCGGGGGCGCCCTCGGCCCCGAGGGCCAGCGCATCGGCCAGCACCAGCCGCCCCTCGGCGTCGGTGTTGTTGATCTCGACCGTCCTGCCATTCCGCGCGGTGAGGATGTCGCCGGGCCGGAAGGCATTGCCCGAGACGGCGTTCTCGACCGCCGGGATCAGCACCCGCAGGCGGACCTTGGCGCCGGTGGTCATCAGCATCCGGGCGAGGCCGAGGACGTTGGCGGCGCCGCCCATGTCCTTCTTCATCAGGCCCATGGAACTGCCGGGCTTGAGGTTCAGGCCCCCGGTGTCGAAACAGACGCCCTTGCCGACGAGGGTCAGGGCGGGGCCTTCGGTGCCCCCCGTTCCATCCCATGTCATCTCGATCAGGCGCGGCTCCTGCGCGGCGGCGCGGCCGACGGTGTGGATCAGCGGGAAGTTGGCGTCGAGCAGGGCCTGGCCGGTGGTGACCGCGATTTCGGCCCCGCAGGCGGCGGCGAGGTCGCGCGCGGCGGCCTCGAGCGCCTCGGGGCCCATGTCGCTCGCGGGGGTGTTGATCAGGTCGCGGGTCAGGAATTCGGCGGCGGCGATCCGCTCGAGCAGGCGGGCCTCGGTCCCGGCGGGGGCCTTGAAGGTGCCGCGGGCGGCGTCCTGCGCGCGGTAGCGGCCGAAGCGGTAGGTGTCGAGCAGCCAGCCAAGGGCGATCTCGGCGGCCTCGTCCGGTGCGGTTTCGGTCGCCAGTTCCCAGGTCGCCTCGGGCAGGCGGGCGATGGCGGCACCGGCGACGAAGCGCTGGCGGCCGCGGGTGGCGGCCGGGCCGAGGCCGACGAGAGCTCCGGCAAGGCCGCCCGCGGGGTTCGGCAGCACGATGGCCTCGCCCGGTCCGCCGCGGACGCCCTGGGCGCGGGCCCAGGCGACTGCGGCGTCGGGCAGGGTGCCGAGGACGGCCTCGAGGCTGTCGGGGTCGATCAGGTGGACGGGCAGCGCCGGCGCGTCGGCCGGGGCGAAGACAGGGTCTGACATGGGGCGGTCCTTTCGCCGCCACCCTACCCCGGCAGGCCCGGGCGGCAAGGGGGGCGTCAGGGCACCCGCCCCCCGGCGCCGGCACATGTCACGGCATCGGCCCGCCCGCCGGGTCGAGGTCCCAGACCGCGGCGAGGGACTGTTCGGTCATCCGCGACAGCCGGGCCATGGTGGCGGCAAGCGCGGTGGGGTCGCGCGACAGGGCGCAATCGCAGACCTGGGCGGCCGCCAGCGCGACGCCGCGAAAGCCGATTTCCTCGGCCACGCCGACCATCGACCGGGCGAGCCGGGCCAGGTCCCCGAACCGGCACTCCCGGTGCAGTCCCTCGGCCCGTGTCAGGCGCTCGGTCAACCTGTCCATGGCGGAGCCGATGACATGCTCCGCCGCCGCGTCGCCCTTTTCGGCGAACAGCCGGGCGATCGGAGCGGGGTTGATCTGCGGATCGTCCCGGGGCACGAGGTAGGGCACCCCGACGGCGACGCGCGGATCCGCGGCAAGAAAAGGCAGGCTGCTGTCCATGGCGCGCACATTCGCCCTCAAACCGTGACCAAGGGGTTGAGACCGGGCGCGGAAATCGCTCGAATAACCGGCAAATGATCCGTATCGGATCGACGACTTCAAGGAGGTCCCTCGATGGACAGGGCGCGCCCACTGCCGGAATACCTGGTCCGGCGCTATCACGGCTGGAAGGCGACGACCTACGCCGAGAGCGCGAACTGGTACCGGCGCCTCGCCGAGGAAGGCCAGCGCCCCCGCGCGATGGTCATCTCCTGCTGCGACAGCAGGGTGCATGTCACCTCGATCTTCGGGGCGGACGAGGGCGAATTCTTCATCCACCGCAACATCGCCGGGCTCGTCCCGCCCTACCAGCCGGACGGGGACCTGCACGGCACCTCGGCGGCGATCGAATACGCGGTGACGGCGCTGAATGTGTCGCACCTGCTGATCATGTCCCATTCCAAGTGCGGCGGCGTGGCGGCCTGCGACGCCAAGGCGGCGGGCAAGGCGCCCGAGCTGGAGAAGGGCAGCTTCGTCGGCAACTGGATCGACATCCTCAAGCCCGGCCTCGACATGGTGAAGGACGCGGCCGAGGAGGACCGGCTGACCGAGCTGGAGAAGGCGGCGGTGCTGGTGTCGATGAAGAACCTGATGGGGTTCCCCTTCGTGTCCGAGGCGGTGGATGCGGGCACCCTGTCCGTCCACGGGTTGTGGAACGACATCGGCGCCGGATTGCTGGAGGTCTGGGACCCCGCCAAGAACAGGTTCGAGCGGATCTGACCCGTCAGCCCGGTTGCCGCGTCAGCCCGCCCGGCGCGCGTGGACGTCGGCCAGCGCCCGGTCCTTGGGCGGATTGCCCTTGCGCACCCTTGCCTCGTCGAGGCCGGTGTCGGCCTCGAGCTCGACAAAGAAGGTCGGATCGACGGCCTTCACCTCGTCCACGATGAAGGAGCGCAGGAGCGAGCCCGGCGTCTCGCCCAGGTCGGCGCAGAGCAGCCAGAACCGCTGGGCCACGACATCGGGGCAACGGAAATTGATTTCGTCCACGGGGCCTCCTGGGAAACGCGACTCGTGCAGAGCCGTTATCGCCAGGAGGAGTTAAGCAATCGTGTGGACGGGCCGGATCAGCCCTTCTGCAGGCACCGCTTGCCCAGGGTCTCGGCGATCTGCACCGCGTTCAGGGCCGCGCCCTTGCGCAGGTTGTCCGACACGCACCAGATGTTCAGGCCGTTGTCGATCGTCGAATCCTGCCGGATGCGGCTGATGAAGGTGGCGAAGTCGCCGACGCATTCGACGGGGGTGACGTAGCCGCCGTCCTCGCGCTTGTCGATCACCATGATCCCCGGCGCCTCGCGCAGGATGTCGCGGGCCTCGTCCTCGTCGAGGAACTCCTCGAACTCGAGGTTGATCGCCTCGGAATGGCCGACGAAGACGGGGACGCGCACGCAGGTCGCCGTGACCTTGATCGCGGGGTCCACGATCTTCTTGGTCTCGGCCACCATCTTCCACTCTTCCTTGGTGGAGCCGTCCTCCATGAAGACGTCGATGTGCGGGATCACGTTGAAGGCGATCTGCTTGGTGAACTTCGAGGGATCGCGCTCCTGCCCCGGGACGTACATGCCCTTGGTCTGGTCCCAGAGCTCGTCCATGCCTTCCTTGCCCGCGCCCGAGACGGACTGGTAGGTCGACACCACGACGCGCTTGATCTTGGCCCGGTCGTGCAGGGGCTTGAGCGCCACCACCATCTGCGCGGTCGAGCAGTTGGGGTTCGCGATGATGTTCTTCTTGGTGTAGCCGTCGACGGCTTCGGGGTTCACTTCCGGCACCACCAGCGGCACGTCCGGGTCGTAGCGGTAGAGCGAGGAGTTGTCGATCACGACGCAGCCGGCCTTGGCCGCGCGGGGCGCGTGCTCCTTGGTCGGGCCGGAGCCGATGGCAAACAGGGCGATGTCCCAGCCGGCGAAGTCGAACTGTTCGAGGTCCTGGGTCTTGAGCGTCTTGTCGCCGAAGCTCACCTCGGTGCCGAGGGACCGGCGCGAGGCAAGCACGGCGATCTCGTCGACCGGGAACTGGCGCTCGGCCAGGATATTGAGCATTTCGCGGCCCACGTTGCCCGTGGCGCCCGCGACGACGACCTTGTAGCCCATTTGGCTTCTCCTTGTGGCAATCGGCGGCGCAATACATCAGCGACGCCGGATATGAAAGGGTTCCCCGTCCGCCGGGGATCAGAGGTTCAGGATCCGCTCGTATTTCCGGACGAAGAGGTGGCTGCCCTTGCCGAAGCGGGTGACGAGGTCTCCGGCGGTGACATAGGACAGCCAGGCGTTGCCCCGCTCCGGCCCCAGCGGGATCAGGATCGGCGGGCTGCCCCAGGGCTTGTATTCGCCCACGTCGTCCAGGGTGCCGCCCTTCGCCAGGGTGGTCAGGGCCTTGCGCAGCCAGGGTTCCTGGCGGGAGATGGCGACGATGGTCATGCCGTCGCCCGCGTCGGCGGCATCCCCGGCGGCGAAGACGTTCGGCAGCGTCGAGGGGCGCAGGTATCCGTCCACCTTGACCCGGCCCTGGCTGCCCTCCTCTGCCCCCGGCAGGGCGAGGGCGAGGTCGGCCCGCCCGCGCGAGCCGACAGCGGGCACGACGAGGTCGCTGTCGATGGTGCGCCCGTCCGACAGGGTGAGGGTGCCGGTGTAGGGCCGCGTCAGGCTCTGCAGGTCCTGCGCCGTCACCCCCGTCTCGACCCGCACCCCGGACTTGCGGAGCTTGGACCGCAGCGCGCCGCCGAGGGTCTGCGGGAAACCGGGAAAGAGCCGCGCGGTGTCCGTCACCAGCGTCACCGTCCTGCCCGGCATGTAGTGGACGATCTCGCCCGCCAGCTCGGTCCCCACCGCGCCCGCGCCGACGATGGCGATGTGCCCGGCCCCGGTCAGCAGCCCGTGCGCCTCGGCCTGGGCGGCGCGGAGGGTCTCGACATCGCTGTCCTCGGGCTTCCAGGCCTCGGCGTTGGAGGACCCGGTGGCGATGACGATGTAGTCGGCCCCGATCCTCTCTCCGCTGTCCAGCGTGACGCCCGCGCCGTCCACCGCCGTCGCCGCCTGCCGCACCAGCCGGCCGCGCTTCAGCAGCTTGTCGTAGGGCAGGATCGCGCGGTCCAGCCACTCGGGCCGGACGAGGGAACGGATCAGCGCGGCGGTGTGGACGAAGTGGCTCCGCCGTTCGATCAGGGAGACCTCGGCCACGTCCTCCAGCCGGCGGGCGAGGTCGATACCGAGGTATCCGCCGCCGATGATGGCGATGCGTGGGGTCATGCGGGGTCCTTCGGGCGGCCTTGGGTCGGGCAACTACCTAGGCAGCGATCCTCCCGGATCAACCGCGCCCCTAGTCCCGGCGGTCCTTCGAGAAGGCATAGGCGACGAGACCGAGGGCGAGGAGACCGGCGAAGAACCAGAACAGGGTGACATGCCCGGCGGCGGCGCCCCCCTCGGCCGCGGCGCCCTCGTAGAGCGGCCGGGTGGCGAATTGCAGCACCCCGACCCCGCCGATGGAGAAGAGGTTCATCAGCGTCACCCCCCGCCCGGTCAGATGGGCGGGGATGAAGCCGCGGGCGTGGGACATCATCAGGGGATAGCTCGACCCGAAGAACCCGACCGCCGCCAGCAGCGCCGCCGCGGTCCAGAGCGTGCCGCCGCCGGTGAGTGCGAGGATCACGAGGGCGACGAGGCCGAGGAGATTGCCGAGGAAGGCGACGCCCTTGGTGGTCCCGGCGAGCCGGGCCGCCGGACCGTAGAGGAAGCTGCCGGCGATCATGGCGAGCCCCATCACCAGCGTCACCGTCCCGATCTGCGGCAGGCCGGCGCCGAAGACGTCCCGCGCGAAGGGCCCGGCCCAGAGGCCCCGGATCGCGGCGGCCGGGGCGTAGTTCACCGCGATGAGGGCCGCGATCGGGTAGAGGGCGGGGATCCTGAGCACGTCGAGCAGGGACCCGCGGCGGCTGACCTCGGCCCGGGGCGGGTCGCGGACCACGAGGGCGATCAGCACCGCGATGGCGCCGGTGATCGCGGCCAGGCCGAAGAGGCTCTGCCGCCAGCCGAAGGTCTCGACCGCCAGCGCCATCGGCGCCGCGCTGGCCACGTTGCCCATCGACCCGATGCCGAGGGTCACGCCGGCCAGGGTCGCGAAGGCTGCCGCCGGGAACATCCGGGCGTAGATGAAATAGGCCGCCATCAGCACCGGCGCGCAGCCCGCCCCGATCAGGGCCATCGCCCAGGCCACCTGTCCCGGCCCCTGCGCCAGGCCGAAGAGGATGGCGCCGCCCGCGCCGCCGATCCCGAAGATCAGTGCCGAGGGCAGCCGGGGCCCGAACCGGTCGAGAGCCGCGCCGATCGGGATCTGCATCGCGGCGAAGGTCAGGAACCAGACGCCCGATGCGGTCGCCAGTTCCTCCGGCCCGGCGCCGATCTCCTCCTCCAGAACGGGGGCGAGCACGGCGAGGAACGCCCGGTAGAACTGGCTCAGCACATAGGCCAGCACCAGGATCACGATGGATGCGCGCATATCTGTCCCCCTCTCCTCCGCCGTGGTCAGTGGCACGGCGCCGGGGCGGCGGCAAGCGGGGCGGCGGCAAGCGGGGCGGGCCAAGCCCCGCCTTGCAAAGCTGCCTCGTGGACCGGCTCGTCGCGATCCGGCCGGTGGCACGGTGCCGCCGATTGCTCCCCAAGATGAGTATTTGGACCAGGTCGAAACAGGAAGGGCGCGCCCTGCGGCTTCGATATGGCCTCAAATACCCAATGGGGCGGGGGCGCCAACCCGTCCGGCGTCAGGACCGGGGCGCCGGCAAGGTGGGGCTCGCCCCACCGCCCCCTCAGGCCGAGAACACTTTCGCGTAGTCCTTGCGCAGCGCGGCCTTCTGCACCTTGCCCATGGTGTTGCGCGGCAGGGCGTCGACGATGGCCCAGTGGCGCGGGTGCTTGAAGCGGGCCAGCTGGTCCTCCAGCGCGGCGGCGAGGGCGGCGGGGTCGGGCGACTTGCCGGGCATCGCCGCGACCACGGCGACGACGCCCTCGCCCATGTCAGGGTGGGGCACGCCGATCACCGCGCTTTCCAGCACGCCGGGGAGGTTGTCGATCACCTCCTCCACCTCGCGGGGGTAGATGTTGAGGCCGCCCGCGATGATCAGGTCCTTGGCCCGGCCGACGATGGTGACGTAGCCGTCCGCGCCCATCATCGCGAGGTCGCCGGTGATGAAGAAGCCGTCGGCGCGGAATTCCTCGGCGGTCTTGCCGGGCATCTGCCAGTAGCCCTTGCAGACGTTGGGCCCCCGCACCTCGAGCGTGCCGATCTCGCCCCGGGGCAGTTCGGCCCCGTCCTTGCCGCAGACCTTCGCCTCTGT
>JAMWZF010000020.1:0-2038 GCA_024304875.1 Paracoccaceae bacterium | reverse complement strand
TCCACCCCCGGCAGCGGCAGGCCCACGGGGCCGGGCCGCCGCTCGCCCTCGTAGGGGTTCGAGGTGGTCATGTTCGTCTCGGTCATGCCGTAGCGCTCGAGGATGCGGTGGCCGGTGGCGGCTTCGAAGTCCTCGTGCGTCTCGGGCAGGAGCGGCGCGGAGCCGGAGATGAAGAGGCGCATGTTCGCCGCCGCCTCGCGGGTCAGGCCGGCCTCGGTCAGGAGCCGCGTGTAGAAGGTGGGCACGCCCATCATCGTGGTTGCCCGGGGCATCTCGGCCAGCAGCGTCTTCGGCTCGAACTTGTCGAAGAAGACCATCGAGGCGCCGGTCAGCAGGGCGATGTTGGTCGCCACGAAGAGGCCGTGGGTGTGGTAGATCGGCAGGGCGTGGAGGAGGACATCGTCCGCCGTGAACCGCCACAGATCGGCCAGCGCCCGGGCATTCGACAGCAGGTTGTCCCCGGTCAGCATCGCCCCCTTGGACCGGCCGGTCGTCCCCGAGGTGTAGAGGATCGCGGCCAGGTCGTCAGGTGCGCGGGGCACCGGGGCGAAGGCCTGCGGCGTCGCCCCCTTGGCCAGCGCCTCCATCGTCCGGTGGACCGCGCCCTGCTCCTTCGCCAGCGCGGCCAGCTTGCCGCCCTCGTCCGGGCCGGTGACCATGAGGCGGGCGCCGGAGTTGCGGACGAAATACTCGAGCTCGGCCACGGTGTAAGCGGTGTTCAGCGGCAGGAACACCACCCCGGCCATCGCGCAGGCGGCATAGAGTGCCAGCATGTCCGGCGACTTCGGCGCCTGCACCGCCACCCGGTCCCCGGGCTGGAGACCGAGCGCGGTCAGCGCCCCGGCCAGCGCCTCGGCCCGGGCGACGAAGGCGCCGTAGGTCAGGGGGGACTTGCCCGGCAGGTGCAGGAAGATCCTGTCCGATCCGGCGTGGGGGGCGACAAGGGCGTCGTGCAGCGGGTTGCTCATGCCGTCTCTCTACCCCGGCAGGGCCGCCCAGAGCCAGAGGGGCAATGTCACGCAGCCGATCGCGGTGACCTGCGCGATCAGGGTCGAGGCGATCCGCCGGTCGGCGCCGAAGACCGAGGCCAGGATATGCCCGGCCGAACTCGACGGCAGGGCGGCGAAGATGACCAGCGTGGCCGATTGCACGGGCCCGAGGCCAAGCGTCTTGCCGGCGAGGAGGGCCGCGGCCGGCAGGACCCCGAGCTTGATCGCGCAGATCAGCGCCGAGAAGGCGTCGAGCCGCAGCACCGCGCTCCACTTCAGCGCCGCGCCGAGGGAGAGGAGCGCGATGGGCAGGGCGGCGGTGGAGAGCTTCTCCACCGGCTGCATGACGATGCCGGGGAGCCGCAAGCCGAGGATGGCGAGCGTGATTCCCCCGGCGCTGGCCAGCAGGAAGGGGTTGAGCAGGATCTGCCGCAGCATCGCGCCGGCCCCCATCGCCCGCCCCCGCGACAGCGCGCCCACCGCGAGGATATTGGCGAGCGGGATGCCGAGGCCGACGGCGATGGACATCATCGCGGCGTATTCGGCCGGCAGCGGCCCGACCGCGACGAAGGCCAGCGCGGTGTTGAACCGCCAGGCCGATTGCCAGGCCCCGGCAAAGTCGAGGAAGGCCGGCGGCCCGAGCGGCCGCGCCAGCCAGCCGAGGCCGAACCCGGCGAGTTGCAGCGCCCAGACCCCGGCCCCGATGACGATGAGGTCGCCACCCGAGGGGTCCCGACCGCTGGCGGCGACGAAGATCAGCGCGGGGAAGAGCACCCAGAAGTTCAGCCTGTCGATCGCCGCCCAGCCCGCCTCGGGAATCATCCGCGCCAGCACGCCGCCGAGGGCGATCAGGGCGAAGTCGGGCAGCAGGGCGGCGAGGATCTGGACCATGGCCCGCGATGCGCCGCCGGGGCGGGTGGGTCAAGACCCACCTTGCGCGGGACTGTGGCGAGGCGGCGGCGGAGGGGGCTCTGCCGCCGTCGGGCGTCGGGACGACCCCCCGGGTGGGTCAGCCCTTCTGGCCCTTCAGCTCCTCGGCGAAGTGGCGG
>JAMWZF010000002.1 GCA_024304875.1 Paracoccaceae bacterium | reverse complement strand
GACAGCCCGAAGATCGCCAAGATCAGCTTTACCGGCGGCATCGTCACCGCCCGCAAGATCCTTACCGCAGCGGCCGAGCGGCTGGTGCCAGTGACGACCGAGCTTGGGGGCAAGTCCCCCAACATCATCTTTGCCGACGCGGACCTGAAGGCCGCGGTGATCGGGGCAGTGGCCGGCATCTTTGGCGCCTCGGGCCAGACCTGCATCGCCGGCTCACGCCTGCTGGTGGAGCGGAGCGTCTACGACGAGGTCTGCGCGGCGGTGCTGGAGAAGGTCGGCACCATCCGCCTCGGCAACCCCCTCGACACGGCGACCGAGATGGGCCCCGTCGCCAACCGCGCCCAGTTCGATCGCATCCTCGGCGTCATCGCAGCGGCAAAGGCAGAGGGGGCCGAGGTCGCCATCGGCGGCGACGCGGCCATGGGCGAGGGCCTGGAGAACGGGTTCTTCATCCAGCCGACAGTCATCGTGAACGCCGGCCCCGACCTGTCAGTCTTGCGGGAAGAGGTCTTCGGCCCTGTCCTCTGCATCCTCCCCTTCGAGGACGAGGCGGAGGCGGTGCGGATCGCCAATGCCACCGACTTCGGCTTGGCCGCGGGCATCTGGACCAACGACATCCGCCGCGCGCACCGGATGGCGCGGGCGGTGGAGTCGGGTGTGGTCTGGGTCAACACCTACCGAGCGTCCTTCGTCGGGGCGCCCTTCGGCGGCACCAAGCAGTCGGGCGTCGGCCGGGAAAGGGCGATCCAGACTCTGCGCGAATACACCAAGGTCAAGAACGTGATGATCGACCTCAGCGAAGAGGAACGCGATCCCTTCGCGATGAAGCTCTAGAGCGTGCGGATCGGCGAGCCGGCGGCGAAGGCGTGCACCGCCTCCCCTGTCTCCCGGTACATCAACTCGTAGGTCCGGAGCGCGCCGTAGCCGATGTGGGGGGTGAGCAGCAGCTTGCCTCGCCGTATCAGTTCCTCGTCACGCAGGGGGTGGTCGGCGGGCAGCGGTTCGGCGTCGAAAACATCGAGCGCCGCACAGCCCAGCCGGTCGGTCCGGAGTGCGTCCAGCAGGGCGGGCGTGTCGATGATCGGACCACGGGAGGTGTTGACCAGCACCGCATCAAGTTTCGCCGCCGCCAGCGCCTCGGCCCCGACGAGCCCCTTGCTCCTGTCCGACAGGACGAGGTGGATCGAGGCGACGTCGGCGCGGGCCATGAGGTCCGTCAGGCTGGCCACCCGCTGCACGCCCACCTCGTGGCAGCGTGCGTCGGTCAGGTTCTCGCTCCACGCGACGATCTCCATGCCGAAGGGCCGGGCCAGCGCAGCGACGGCGGCTCCGAGCCGCCCGAGGCCGATCAGACCAAGCGTCAGCCCGTGCAGGTCCCGGCCCGCCGGGGCCTGCCAGCCGCCCGCTTCGACCGACCGCGCATTGGGATAGAGCCCGCGCGTGGCGGCGAGGATCAGGGTCATGGCGAGATGTGAGGTCGCAGTCGTCCGGCTGGCGGTGCCGCTGACGGTGATGCCCCGGTCCTTCGCCTCGGCCACCGCGATGGCGGCGTTGCGCATTCCGGTGGTGACGATGAGCTTCAGGTTCGGCAGTCGCGCGATCAGGTCGGCAGGCAGCGGCGTCCGCTCGCGCATGGCGCAGATGACGTCGAAGGAAGCAAGCGTTTCCACCAGGTCGCCGGTCATCGGCGCGCGGAAGACGGTGACACCGGAGGCCATGTCGCCCCAACCCGCGAAGCGCTCCGAAAGGCCGAGGTAGTCGTCCAGCACGGCGATCTTCATGGCGTCTCCTCCGGCAGTTCGATCGTCAGCATCAGGGTGCTCAGGCTCTTGCCGTGCGGGTCGATGGACAGCGAGCGGCTGACGCCGCCGCCGAGGGCATTCTGGATCACGAAATTCAGCGCGTGAAGCCGGGGCAGTTCGTAGCGCGTGACCGGCCCCGCGCCGATGGCGGCGAAAATCGCCGCGACCCGCTCCGCCGTCAGGTCCCGGCGCAGGCGGTCCCAGGCCGCCGCGTCGTAGGCGGTGACGGAGATGTTCGAGATATTGCCCTTGTCGCCCGCGCGGGCATGCCCGAGGTCGTGAACCCGTGTCATCCCTGCACTCCAAGTACCGTGACCTGCGGTGTTACCAGATCCCGCGGCAGGAAAACAGATTGAACCGCCATCACTTCCCGCACTTCCGGCTTAGAACCGCCGCCGCCACCGGTCGGGCCATTGACGTGCATTGCCCTGACCTCGAAGCCGACAGCTTGAGCGGCGGCGCGGATTTGCGTGCGAGCCGCGATCCTCAGGCGGACCTCGTAGGGGTCGGAGGGCCCTGCCCCCGGCCCGTGCAGCGAGGTGCAGCCGATCAAGTCCACCCGCATCTCATCGTAAGTGAAGCCCCGGCGTTTCAGCCGGTCTTGCACCACCTTCGCGGCCAGTTCGGCCCGCTCCACTGCGCCGACGCCCGCATAACCGACCTGGCCCTCGCCGATGTAGCCGTCGGCATAGGCGCAGAGGACCTTGAGACTGTCAGGCCGGGGTTCTGCCGCCGCGCCTGTTACCCGCACACGGTCGTCGCCGTCGTCGTGAAAGGCCACACCGGTTACGTCCAGCACACAGTCGGGCGTGATGTATGCGGCAGGGTCGTGCATCTCGTAGAGCAGTTGCTCGGTTGCGGTCATCCGGTCCAATCGTCCCCCGGTGCCCGGCAACTTCGTCAGGGTCAGCGCCCCGTCCGGTCCGATCTCGGCGATTGGAAAGCCGATGTTCGCCATGTCCGGCACCTGCTTCTCCGGCCGTGTTGGGTCGGCAAAACATCCCCCTGTCAGCTGGTTGCCGCACTCCATGAGGTGACCCATGAGGGTCCCGGCCGCAATCCGGGGCAGGTCGCCCTCGGCCCAGCCGTAGTGGTGCATGGCGGGCGCGAGAAAAAGGGAGGGATCGGCGACCCGGCCCGTCAAGACGACATCGGCCCCGGTCTCCAGCCCCATCAGCACCGACTCTGTCCCGAGGTAGGCGTTGGCCGAGACGAGGTCTGGCAGGATCGCCTCCACCGGGTCGCCGCTCTCTGTCAGGATCAGGTCCGGGCGGGCACGAACCAGATTCGTCACCTCGTCACCGGTCACGGCGACGCAACGCAGGTCGGTCAGTCCGTGGGCCGCCGCCTCCTCGACCGTGGCCCTCGCAGCCGCGACGGGGTTCGCGCCGCCCATGTTGCTGACGATGCGGATGCCGCCCCTCGCGCAGGCGGGGAGCACCGCGCGCATCCGGTCGCGCAGAAGCGGGTTGAAGCCCTTTGTGGGGTCCTCACGCCGGGCAATGACCTCGCGCGCGACGGTCCGTTCGGCGAGGCATTCGAAGACCAGGACATCGGCGGCCCCGGCCTCGGCGATCTCGACCGCCGGCTCGATGCGGTCGTCGGCAAAGCCCGCGCCCGCCGCGATCCGGTAGGGCCGGGTCATCCCCGCGCCGCCGCCGCGTCGGTGGCCTTGGGCTCGGCCTTGGACGCCTGCCGCAGCCCGTGACGCCTTGCCATCGCGTAGCGGCAGAGCGCGGCGGTGCGGTAGATGCCGTGAACGAACTTGCCGTAGGGCATCGACATGAAGAGGGCGAGGACCACGCCGAGGTGCACAGCAAGGAGCGGGCCCATCAGGGGCGTCTCGCCGAGGAACCGCAGCAGAAGGCCGGTCACGGCGGTCAGCAGCAGCATCAAGGTGAAAGCGACGTCCATGCCCGTCATCCGCTCGTCCTTCAAAGCCGATAGGCGCTGGCGCTTGGCCTTCAGCAGGCCCCAGGTCCCGGCGGTCAGCATGAGCCCGCCCGCGATGCCGAGGAGCGGCGGAATATCCCACCACGCATAGGGCGCGGGCCAGCCGAAAACGTAGTGATAGACGGTGCCCATGGAGGTCGCGGCGAAGCACAGCAGGAAGCCGTAGAACGTGAGGTGATGCCAGAGGCGACGGTTATCGTCGGGCGCGTCGTCCTCGTTGAAGCAGCCGACGCCGCCCCCGTCGAGGTAGCGCAGGGAGCCGGCGTCCTTCAGCGCCTGCCAGACCGAGGGCGCATCGGCATCCACCATGTTCGCCGCGTTCGTGTCGCGCCAGAAGTTGCGGACCCCCATGGCGAGGGCGAGCATGGCAAAGAGAAAGACAGTGCCGAAAATCCAGACCATCGCGGTATGGGGCATCAGGGCATAGAACCCCTCGGGCGCGGTATGCGCCGTCCAGAGCGCGCCGGGGTCGTTGAGCGAGATCATCCCGATCAGGAACACGGCCACGGACAGCGCCAGCAGGCAGGCGATCAGCACGCCGTTGCGGGCAAAGACCGGGGCCAGGGCGCGGGGCCAAGCGTATTGTCCATAGCTGTCGTTGCGGACCTCGGCCAGAACCTGGGGGATGTTCACCACGAACTCATGCGGCGGCGAGAACTGGCAGTCGTGGTAGCAGGCGCCACAGTTGTGACAGAGGTTGGCGAGGTAGTTGAGGTCGCCGTCCGCGAAATGCCGGTTCATCTCGAGCGCCGGAAAGACGGCACAGAGCCCCTCGCAGTAGCGGCAGGCGTTGCAGATGGTGATCTGCCGGTCGGCTTCGGTCAGGGCGTCAGTTGCGTGCATGGCGCGCGGCTCCTTCTCCGGCGAGGCGGCCCCAAACCGCCCCAATGGTCATGCCGATCCCGGCAAGATAGCCCTGCCCCAGCACGTTGCCGGCCATGATCTCTCCAGCGGCGAAGATGTTCGCCGAAGGTGTGCCGCCCTGCATCAACACCTTGGCCTCGCGGTTCACGCGGGTGCCGAGGTAGGTGAAGGTGATACCGGGCCGGACCGGGTAGGCGTAGAATGGGGCGCGGTCGATCTTCCGGGCCCAGTGGCTCTTGGGCGGATCGAGTCCCTCGGTGTGGCATTCGTCGTGGATGTCGGTGTCGAAATGGCCCTCGCGCACGGCGCCGTTGAACTCGGTCACCGTGGCGGTGAATTTCACGGGGTCCAGCTCCAGCTTGCCCGCCAGCACCTCGAGCGTCTGCGCCTCGATCGCAGGATAGACCGAGGGCATGAAGCTGCCCATGCTCTTGTCGTCGAAGACGATGTAGGCGATCTGGTCCGGCTGGTCCGCGACGAGCCGGCCCCAAATGGCATAGCGCTTGGGCCAGAAATCCTCGCCCTCGTCGTAGAACCTCTCGCACCGGTTGTTCATCACGATGCCGAAGACGATGCAGTCGAGCCGGGTGACGATGCCGCCGTCGAACTTGGGGCTGCGGGCGTCGATGGCCACGGCATGGCACTGGGTCGGATCGCCCACCGGCTCGATCCCCTTGTCCAGCAGCAGCCGGAGGATGGACCCCCGATTGTTCGAGGTGCCCCGGATCAGGAAGTTCTCGGCCCGCTCGCCCCAGTATTCCTTGAGCCACTCGATGTTGCTCTCGAACCCGCCCGACGCGGTAACGAGGGCGCGTCCGTGGGCGCGGAAGGTCCCGTCCGCCGCCTCTACCACCACGGATTTGAAGAAGCCGTTCTCGATGTCGATGTCCGTGACGGCGGCCTCGTAGCGGATGTCGACGCCCAGCCCCTCCGCCGTGCGATAGAGGGCATTCAGCATCGCCCGGCCGCCGCCGAGGAAGAAGGCGTTGGTCCGGCCCAGCCCAAGGGTGCCGCCCAGCGGCTGTTGGAACCGGACCCCGGCGCCGTTCATCCAGTCCCAGAGGCCCTTACTTTCCTCGAGCGTGAAGCGGGCGAGGTCCTCGTCGGTCTGGCCCTTCGTCACGCGCATCAGGTCGTCCATGAACTCGTCCACCGGGTAGGGGCCGGTCAGGATCTCGTTCCCCTCGTCATGGGCGCAGCGCAGGTTGCGGGTGTGCCGGGTGTTGCCGCCCCGGTAGAACTTGTTGGCGGCCTCGAGGACGAGGACGCTGGCCCCGTCCCGCCGAGCGGTGATTGCGGCGCAGAGGGCGGCATTGCCCCCCCCAACCACGATCACGTCATAGCGGGTGGGCAGGTCCGGGATCTCCGGGGCATGTCCGTTCGCCTTTCCCATGGCGGTTCACAGCTCGCGCAGGGCGTTGAACTGGTCGACATAGCCCGAACCATCGATCTTGACGGCGATGACAGTGACCTGGTCGGTGTGCTTGGCCTTGGACAACGCGTCCTGCAGCTCGTTCTCGGTATGGACGGTCACGCCCTCCGCGCCGAAGCCGCGGGCGAGGCTTTCCCAGTCCATGCCGCCGATGCCGACGCCGTATTTGCCGATGCCCTTGATCTCCTGCTTGATGCGGATCAGGCCGATCTCCTCGTCGTCGAGGACGACCACGGTGATCGGGAGCTTCTCGCGCACCGCGGTCTGAAGCTCGGCCACCGCCATCATGAAGCCACCGTCGCCGGTGAAGGCGACCACGGGCCGGTCCGGATGGGCCATCCGCGCGCCGAGGGCGCCGGGAACGGCGTAGCCCATGGAGCCGAGACCGTTCGAGGTCAGGAATTCGCGGGGGCCGTAGCTCTGCCATTTCTGGACCACCAGAAGGCGGCTCGCCCCCGCGTCACAGGTCGCGATCGTGTCGCGCGGCAGGACGGCGCGGCAGACCTCCATCGCCCGCTGCGGCGAGAGGCCCTTGGACGGCGTGTTCAGCGCCTGGACCACATCGTCGCGGAAGGTCTTGGCTGCAGGTTCACCCCAGCCCTGCCCCTCGGCGCAGTCCTCGGCCAGCGCGTGCATCAGCGCCTTGAGGTTGCCCAGCACCTCGAACTCGGCCGGGACAAGCGCGTCGAGGGCCATGGTGTTGGACAGGGCCACAACGGGAAGCGTGTAGGGCCAGGGTTTCGGCTGAAGCTCGATCCCGTCGAGCCCGAGCGTGATGATGAGGTCGGCCTCGTTCACTAGCTTGCGCTCGATCAGGCCGCCGATGATGCAGCCGGCCCGGAGGGGGTGATCCTCGGGGATCGCGCCCTTGACCTTGGAGGTGGTCAGGACCGGCGCGCCGAGCCGTTCGGCCAGGGCCACGAGTTCGTCCGAGGCGCGGTCCCAGAGGACGCCCATGCCGGCCAGCAGGATCGGCTTGCTGGCAGCGTTGATCTTGTCCTTGATCCGTTTGAGGCCCGCGCGGTCGGGATCGGCATAGGCCGCCTCCGGCATCAGCGGCGGAGCCATCTTCAGCTCGCCGGCCTCCTTCTTGGTCTCGCTCTGGGGGATGTCGAACTGCACCGGGCCTGGGGCCGGGGCGGTCGTGGTCCGCATGGCGCGGGCGACCTGGGTGCGCACGACGCGGGCGTCGAGTGTGGTACCCCATTTGACCAGCGGCGCCATCATGGCGAGGTGGTCGATGCGCTGGCGGAGGCCCGTTTCATGCTCTGGCGTGGAATAGCGGTCGGTCAGGACGATCAGCGGCGCCCGGTCGAGCGAAGCGTGCGCGACGCCGTTCACCATGTTGGCGGCGCCGGGACCACGGGTCGACAGGCAGACGCCCGGGCTGCCGGTGATGTCGCCCCATGTCGCGGCCATCATCGCGCCGGCGACTTCCTGCTTCATCAGGATGAAGCGCATATCCCGCACGCGAGCCGCCTCCATCAGTTCCACGGATTCACCGCCGGGGTGCCCCACGATGAAGTTGGTGCCAGATTCCTTGAATGCGTCCGCAAGGACTTCGACCGTGGTTGCCATCTGGCCCTCCCTGAAATGGCGGCGGGCGGCGCTTACTCTTCACCGCGCGTCCGTGGTTATACGTCTGTATACAGTCGCATCCAGAGAGGTCAAGGGCAGGCCGGCGGCTTACCTGCGCGGCGGCACCACCAGTTCGGCCAGGTCCAGCGGCTCACCGGCGAGAACCCTTTGAATATTGGCCACGCCCCGCTCGGCGACCAGGGCGAAGTTTTCGACCGTCCCCCCCGCGCAATGCGGCGTCACGATGGTGTTGGGCAGGTCCAGTAGCGGGCTGCCGAGCGGCGGCTCGGTCGCGAAGGCATCGATCCCGGCGGCGTGGATATGGCCCGAGCGCAGCCGGTCCACCAGCGCCGCCTCGTCCACCAGCCCGCCCCGCGCGGCGTTGACGAGGATCGCACCGGGCTTCATCGCGTCCAGCCGGGCGGCGTCCAGCAGGTTGGAGGTCTGCGGCAGAAGCGGCAGGTGCAGCGTGACCACGTCCGCCTCGGCGAGGAGCGCGTCGAGGTCGCGGTAGGCCGCCCCGAACTCCGCCTCGTCCTCCGCGCCCGCCCGGACAGGATCGTAGTAGACCAGCGTCACGCCCCACCCCGCCAGGAGCCGTGCCACCTGTCGTCCGATGGCGCCGAAGCCGACGATGCCGACGGTCTTGCCATGCAGTTGCAGGTTCCGGCCACGCACCTGTTCCTTGTCCCAGGCCCCGGCCCGAGTTTGGGCGTCGAGCCAAGGAAGATTCCGGCAGGCGGCGAGCATCAAGAGCATCGTGTGCTCGGCCACAGGTATGTTGTTGCCAGCCTGGAGCCGGGCGAGGCCGATGCCCGCCTCTGCGCAATAGGCGCTGTCGATCCGGTCGACTCCGGCCCCCAGCTTCTGGATAAAGCGCAGTCTGGGCGCGGCCTCCAAGAGGGTGCGCGGCATCGGCGTTGCCATGACGAAGGCCATGTCGGCCCCGGCGAGGGCGACGGCCCGCGCCTCGTTGGTGGGGCCCTCGGTGACCGACAGCGTCCAGTCGTTCGGCGCCGCCCTCCGGATCTCGTCGAGGATGGCGGGATGGAACGGGTCGATTATGCCGAGGGTGAGCGATGACATAGAGTACCTGCTGTCTGCGGAGCTGTAAGAAGCGTGCGACCGAATTTGCCGTCGCACTTAGCGTTTAATATTATCCACCCGTATACGCTTGTCTACAACGTGACGCAAAACGCTCCCCGCGGATCCTGTGTATTTGCCCGGACCCGGAATTGCTGTTAAAGCCAAGGCCCTCGACGATTGTAGCGGCACCGGGACCTGCGCCCTGTGGTTGACGCCCGGAACAAAGGATCATCGGCCTATGTCGATCTCACAACAGGTTTACGCGGACTTCATGGAGGGATTGCGCCTAGGCAAGTACAAGCCGGGGGACAGGATCCGGGCCGAGGACGTGGCCAAGGCTTTCCAGGTCAGCCGGACCCCCGTGCGCGAGGCCCTGTCGCGGCTGCAGGAACGCGGCCTTCTCGAGATGACCGCCTCGGGGCTATCAGTGACGCAGATGGACCGCGCCGGGGTGCTCGAACTCTATGCCATCCGCGAACTTCTCGAGGGGGCGGCGGCCCGCTTCGCGGCGCAACATGCCTCGCCCAGCGACCTCTATTCGATGCAGCACATCGCCGAGGCCTTCGCCGCCTGCGAGGACGACCCGCCCCGTGTCGCGCAGCTCAACCGCGCTTTCCATGACGCGATCTACGAGGCGGCGCACAACAAGCACCTGCTGAACCTCCTCGCGGGGATGCACGACACGCTGATGCTGATGCCCAACACAACCTTCATGGTCGAGAACCGGCAGAGCGACTCCGTGGTCGAGCACAATGCGATCCTCGAGGCGATCGAGAAGCGCGACCCCGAAGCCGCCGAGCAGCACGCCCGCGAACACATCCGGAAAGCCCGGGACACGCGGCTGGGGATGATGTTCCGCTACTAGGCAGACAGGGCTTTAGGCAGGGCCACACCCCTGCCCCGCGCGATTTCCGCGAGCGGCTCCAGGTCCACCCGCCGGTAGGGGATACCCTCCGACCGCCGCGCCGCCTCGACCAGTGACTCGGGTTCGCCCGGCATGAAGATCTCCTCAACGCCGTCGGCCTTGGGATTCGCCTTCACGGTGTCGACCAGTTCGGCCATCCGCGCGGTGAAGTCGTCGGTCGAGATGAAGAGGTCGGGCTTCATCACCAAGATGAAATGGCCCACCCCCTGCGGGCGGTCGAAGTTCTTGTACTGGTCCCCAACATCCCCTGCGAACCGTGCCCCGGTCAGGACCCCGCAGAGGATGTCCATCAGCATCGACAGCCCCGCGCCCTTGGGTCCGCCAATTGGCAGAAGGGTGCCCTTCAGCGCCGCCTCGGGGTCGGTCGTGGGTCTGCCCTCGCCGTCCAACGCCCATGTGTCGGGGATGGCGCGGCCCTCGCGGGCGGCCTTGCGGATCTTGCCCCGGGCCACGACGGTCGGCGCCATGTCGAGGATGAAGGGCAGCCCGCCGGCATTCGGCGCGGCGGCGGCGAAGGGGCTGGTCCCGAACAGCTCTTCGGTTCCGCCCCAGGGCGGGAGGGCGCGCGAGGCGTTGGTGAAGACGAGGGCGAGGCATCCAGCTTCGACCGCCTTCAGCAGGTAGGTCGCCGCCATGCCGAAATGTGTTGAGTTGCGCACGCCGACGAGGGCGATGCCGGCGTCCTGCGCAATGGTCACCGCTTCGTCGATCGCCCGGCTGGCGATCACGAAGCCAAGACCATCCTGGCCGTCGAGCCGGGCGACGGACGGCGCGATGCGCTCGAAGGTCAGCTGCGGCGCCGCCGTCACCAGCCCCTTGTCGAGGCGGCTCAGGTAGCCCGGAAGCCGGACGATCCCATGCGTGTCGATTCCCCGTAGGTCCGCCCGGACAAGCGCCGAAGCGGCGATCCCTGCGTCCTCTTCCGGCACGCCGGAGGACTGCAAGAGCCCGGCTGCAAAGGCCGTTGCCTCGTCTGCGCGCAGGTTCACGCTGGCTGCGTCGGTCATACTTCTCTCCCTCGAGTGCTGGTTGTTTGACGTCTTGGACACAACTGTATACAGACGGATGCATAGATGTCGATCAACGATCCGGTCGATAGCGGTGGAGGCGAAAATCCTACTTCTCGAACACGATGCGAAAGTGCTCCTGGGCAAGCGGGGACTGACCGTTCCCCGCGGTGTACTTGTAGCGGCGGGCACTATGCCCGAGCCCACGGGCGACGGCCCCTGGGTCGTCAAGGCGCAGGTCCCTGTCGGCGGGCGTGGCATGGCGGGCGGCGTGCGCGTCGTGCAGGGCCGGGCCGGGCTGGAAGAGGCGGCGAACGATATCTGCGCCCTGACCATCAAGGGATTTCCGGTCCGGGAACTGCGGATCGAGGAGGCCGTGCCGGAGGCGCAGGAACTCTATTTTGGCCTTGTCCTCGACCCGGCAACCGCCGAGGTCGTGGTGATGGCCTCCGCCGAGGGTGGGGTCGAAATCGAGGCACAGGCCGAGACAGCGATCCACCGCCGCCGGACCCGGCCCGAGCTTACCTCCCTGTCCGAGGCGCTGTCCGAGGTGGCCGGGGCTCTGCCCGCCAATGCCGCCCGCGCCGTCACCGAGGCGGGCGCCCACCTGATCGCCGCCTGGCTCGATCTCGACGCCACGCTGATCGAGCTGAACCCCCTGTTCCTGCGGGCCGACGGCAGCTGGATCGCCGGCGACGTCCGCATGGACGTGGACGAGGGCGCCCTGCCCCGCCAACCGGGCCTGACCGCCCTTCTCGACGACCGGGCCGACGCCTACCCCGAGGCGATCTTCAAGCGGGACAACGGTTTCGACCTTGTCGTGGTGGACCCGGAGGGCGAGATCGGCCTCGTCACTACCGGCGCAGGCCTGTCCATGCAGCTGATCGACGAGATGACCGCGCGCGGGCTGAAACCCTACAACTTCTGCGACATCCGCTCCGGCGGGATGCGGGGCGACCCGGCCCGGCTGGTCGAAAACATCCGGCGGGTGCTGGAGGGACCGAACCTCAACTGCATCCTCGTCAACATCTTCGCGGGCATCACCGAGCTAGGCGAATTCGCCGGGCTCCTGCTCAAGGCGCTGGACGAGCTGGGCGAGGTCCCGGTGCCGCTGGTCGTGCGCCTTGTCGGGAACGGGCAGGACCAGGCGGATGCGATCCTGCGCTCCTCGGGTCGCAACCTGATCCTCGAGCGGGACCTCGACCGCGCAATCGCCCTCTGTGCCGCACCGGAGGTGGCCGATGCTTGAGCACCTGATCGACCCCGCCGCGCCGCAGGTGCCCGTTATGGTCCAGGGTGCCACCGGCCGCGCCGCCCGCCAGCACATCAAGCTGATGCTGCGTCACGGCACCAACATCGTCGCCGGAATCTCGCCCAAGGCGGGCGGAGAGGTGCAGGACGGCGTGCCCATCTTCGCCACCTGCGCCGACGCCGTAGCGGCCACCGGCGCGCGGGTCACCCTGCCGATGGTGCCGCCGATGTCCGTCCTGCCCGCCGCGCGCGAGGCTCTCGAAGCCGGAGTGCGGCTGATCGTGACGGTGACCGAGGGGATGCCGGTGCGTGACGCCATGCACCTTCATGCGCTGATTCGCGAACACGGCGCCGAATGGACCGGTGCCTCCTCTCCCGGGCTGGCCGTGCCCGGGCGGTGCAAGCTGGGCTTCCTGCCCGACGCCTGCCTCGCCCCCGGCCCCATCGCGCTCTGGTCCAAGAGCGGGACGCTGTCCTACGAAACCGCCCTGCGGCTGAAATCCCGCGGCCTCGGCCAGTCGGCCTGGATCGGGGTCGGCGGCGACGCGATCAAGGGCACCCGGTTCGCCGACCTCGTCCCGCTCTTCCGCGATCACGCCCCCACCCGGGCCGTCGTCATCGTCGGAGAGATCGGCGGCACCGAGGAAGAGGACCTCGCCGCCCGTCTGTCGCAAGAGCCGCTGGGCAAGCCGGTCTACGCCATTCTCGCCGGCTCGGCCGCGCCCGAGGGCAAGACCATGGGCCATGCCGGCGCCATCGTCAGCGGCGGCAAGGGCACCTTCGAAAGCAAGGCCGAGGCGCTCCAGTCCGCCGGCGTCCACGTCTTCCGCGCCATCCCGCCGCTCGTCGACCGGGTGGCCCAAGACCTCCAGAAAGAGACAGCATGAAACCGACCTTCACCGACGAACAACGGGCCATGGTGGGCACCGTCCGCGAACTGACCCAAGGCAAATTCATCGACCGGGGCCTGAAGTGGATGGACGGCACCTTTCCCTGGGACAACATGAAGGAACTGGCCGAGATCGGCGTTCTCGGCATGTCGGTCCCCGAGGAATACGGCGGCCTCGGCCTGCCGGTCATGGACACTGCCCTCGTCCTCGAGGAGATCGCCAAGGGCTGCTACGTCACCGCCATGGCCGTGCTGGGCGAGGTCGGGGTGCAGTGCCGCGTCATCTCGACCTACGCGCCGGACAGCATCAAGGAGGCGATTCTTCCCGGTGTCGTTACCGGCGAGAACATCCTCGCCGTCTGCATGACCGAGCCGCACGCCGGCACCGATGTCGCCAACTACAAGACGAACACCTGCGTCAAGGACGACCGTGTCGTGGTGAACGGGGTAAAGACCCTGATCTCGCGCGCGCCGGAGGCGGCGATGTTCGTCGTCTTCACCCGGGTCAACGACGTGCCGGGCCACGAGGGCATCGGCTGCGTCCTGATCCCCGGCAGCACCGAGGGCCTGTCGGTCACCGGCAACTACCACACCATGGGCGGCGAATACCTGCACGAGGTCCGTTTCGAGAACGTGGAGCTCCCGCGCGAGAACCTCGTCATCGACGGCAACGGCATGAAGAAGCTGCTGAACGCCTTCAACACCCAGCGCTGCCTCAACCCCTCCATCTCGCTCGGCCTGGCCGAGGGGGCCTTCGACGCCGCGCTGGCCTTCGCCCAGGAACGCACCGCCTTCGGCCGCGCCATCGGCGACTTCCAGGGGATGCGCTGGAAGCTGGCGGACATGTACAAGGACATCGAGGCCGGGCGCGGATTGCTCTACCGGGCCTGCGCCAGCGCCAACCCCTTCCCCGACCCGTTCCTCGCTGCGACGGCAAAGATCTTCAACAACGAGATGGCCCTGCGCGTGACCTCCGAGGCGGTGCAGGTCCACGGCGGCTACGGGTTCACAGACGAATACCTCGTCAGCCGGCACTACCGAGGCGTGCGCTACGGCACCCTTGGCGGCGGGACATCCGAGACGCTGCGCGACCTGATCGGCAAGCGACTGATGCGGGACGGGGACATGGGCGACGGCATCCTGAGCCGCGTTCTGGACGAAGCCTGACCGGCCATAGGGAGGACTGACATGGCACCGACCTTCGACAATCCGCTGAAGGCGAAACTGGCGAAAGGAGAGCCAGCGCTCGGAATGAGCGTCCGGCTGTCCCGGACCCCCGACATCGCCCGCATCGCCAAGAGCACCGGGCACGACTTCCTGTTCATCGACATCCAGCACTCGATCTTCAACGCCGAGACCCTGTCCAACATGGCGCAGACGGCGGTGGAGATCGGGATCGCCCCGGTGGTCCGTGTCCGGTCCATCGACGATCCGGATGTCTCGCTCCTGCTCGACAACTGCGTCACCGGGATCGTCTACCCCGACATCGCCAACGCGGCCGAGGCGCAGAAGGCCGTCGACACCTGCAAATTCGCGCCCCTCGGCAAGCGGTCGGTCACCGGCGGCTACCCGATGTTCGACTTCGGCGCCGTCCCCCTGTCCGAGGCCATACCGCAGATGAACGCGGCGACGCTTGTTGTGGTCATGGTCGAGACCGTCGAGGGGCTCGAGAACGTTGAAGAGATCGCAGCGGTGAAGGGCGTCGACGTGATCCACGTCGGCACCAACGACCTTCTCGTGAACATGGGCATCCCAGGGCAGTTCGACGATCCGCGCATCGTCGCCGCGCAGGAACGGGTGAACGCGGCCTGTGCGGCCAAGGGCATCGTCGCGGGCTGCGGCGGCAACCGCAGCGTCGAGCGGCAGGCAAACGCGATCCGCAAGGGCGCGCGGTTCCTGACCACGCAGACCGACATCGGCTTCCTGTCGTCGGCGGCCAAGGCCTGGACCGACGGGCTGAAGGAGGCGCTAGCCTAGCCCGGCCACGCCCACCACGGCGGCAATGGCGAGAATGGCCACCGGTGGTAGGCGGGTGGTCAGCGACAGGGCCGCCGCCGCCGCGGTGATGACCCACGAGATCGGCCCGCTCGCCGCCGCGAGCGTCAGCAGGATCGCACTCGACACCACCAGCCCCACAGTCATCGGCACCAGCCCCCGGCGCAGGACCACGAACCAGCGCGTCTCAGACCAGCGCGTCCAGGCGCGGGCGACGATGGCCCCGATGATGATTGACGGCGCGACGAAGACCGCCGTCGCCGCCAGCCCGCCGCCGATCCCGAACAACCGCCAACCGATCAGCGTGACGAACAGGGTGTTCGGCCCAGGCGAGGCCTGCGCCAGGGCGAAGAGCGAGGTGAACTCCTGCGCCGTCAGCCAGCCGTTCTCGACCACCAGCACCCGCTGCAATTCGCCCAGGATCACGTTGATCCCGCCGATGGCCAGCAGGCTCTGGATCACCATCTGGCCGAGGAGGTCGATCAGCTGGTCAGACATGGGTCCGCGCCTTCCAGAGGTAGAGGCCGATGGACAGCGGCGCGCAGCCGAGGATCACCCAGATCAGCGGGACCCGGAAGCCGATCACCAATGCGATGACAAGCGCGCCGATGCCCCATGCGATGGGATTACCGCGTTGCGGCCAGAATAGCCGTAGGGCGACGGCGATCAGAAGCCCAGCCGCGGCAGAGGCGATGGTCCCCGTCGCCCGCTGCACCGCAGGCACGTCGGCCACGCCGGAATAGATGATGGCAAGGGTCAGCGCGATGATGACCGGCAAGAGGAGAAGCCCGCCCAAGCAAGCCATCGCCCCGGCCCAGCCGGCGATCCGCATTCCGAAGATAACCGAGATGTTGACGATGTTCGGCCCCGGGAGGATCTGGCAGACGGCGAGGACTTCGGAAAATTCCTCGTGCGTGATCCAGCGGCGCCGCGTGACCAGCTCGTGAACCACGACGGGCAGCACGCCGCCGAAACCGGTCACGCCGATCAGCAGCCAGCAGCGGAACATCGCGCCGAGTGTGGTCTCTGTCGTTGCGCCGGCTGGCGGACCTGTCACGTCACCGCGCACAATCCGCCGTCCACGTTGATCGCGGTGCCCGTCACGTAGGACGCCGCATCAGAGGCGAGGAAACAGGCGACATTGGCGAATTCCTCCGCCTCGCCCAATCGCTTCAGGGGGACAGTATCGGCGGTGGGTTTCAGGAAGTTCTCGTAATCGTCCTGTCCCGAGGCGGCGAACCGGCGTTCCCACTGGCCGGACTTGATCTTACCGACGCAGAGCGCGTTGACGAGGATGTTCCAGGGAGCCAGTTCCCTAGACAGCGCCTTGGTCATGGTGATCCCCGCGCCCCGGCTGACCGAGGTGGGCAGGCTGTCTGCATTCGGCGCCTTGCCGACCACCGCCGTGACGTTCAGCACGCGCCCCCACCGCTGCGCCTTCATCCCCGGAAGGACGGCGCGGGTGAGCTCGAGCGGCGCGTAGAGCTTGAGGTCCATGTCCTCGATCATCCGGTCGCGCGTGGCGTCCTCGATCGGTCCGCGCTGGGACGACCCGGCATTGTTGACGAGGATGTCGATGGTGCCGAACCAATCAAGCGCCTCGGCAATGGCAGCGTCGCGGGCGGCCTCGTCGGTGATGTCGCAGGCAATGGGATGGGCAGACGGGATGTCCGCCGCCGCGGTCTCGAGGTCGCCCTTACCGCGCGCCAGCATCACCACGTTGGCCCGCGAGCTGGCCAACCGACGGGCCATGGCGAGGCCGAGGCCCTTGCTCGCCCCAGTGATCAGGGCAGTGCGTCCGGTCAGATCGATCTGCATGAAAGCCTCCTAGTCATCCGCCTCGCCCATCGGGTGGTCCACCGGCCGCTTCCTGCGGCTGTCGCGCAAGATCACCCACGTCGTCCAGACTAGGAGCAGGGCGGTCAATGCTAGTAGGGAACCGCTGATCGGTCTGGTCAGAAACTCGGTGAAGTCGCCGCGGTAGATTAGCATCGCCCGCTTGAAGTTCTCCTCAACCATCGGTCCGAGGATGAAACCGATCAGCAGCGGCGCCAGCTCGAAGCGAAGCAGACGCAGGACAAAGCCCGCAAAACCGAAGAGAAGGACAAGCACGACGTCGAAAGCGCTGGTCCGCACCGTGTAGACGCCGATGCAGATGAAGCATAGTACCGCCGGGTAGAGGATGCCGTAGGGAATCTTGAGCAGTCGGACCCAGACGCCGATCAGCGGAATGTTGAGGACCAGCAGCATCACGTTGCCAATCCAAAAGCTCGCGGCAAGACCCCAGAAGATGTCAGGATTCTCCTGCATCAGTTGCGGACCTGGCTGAATGCCGTGAATCAGCAGCGCACCCATCATGACGGCCATCGTGGCGCTGCCTGGGATGCCCAGGGTCATGGTCGGGATGAAGGCCGACTGGACGGCGGCGTTGTTGGCGCTTTCGGGCGACATGATGCCTTCAATCGCGCCCTTTCCGAATTCCTCGGGGTGCCTGGACAGACGCTTCTCAATGGCATAGCCGATGAAGGTGGCGATGGAGGGACCGGTCCCCGGCAGCGCGCCGAAGAAGGCGCCGAGCCCCGCGCCGCGCAGCATCGGCATCCCGGACCGGCGCACTTCGTCCCGGCGGGGGATCATGGACCGGAAGGTCACCGCCTGGATGAAGGGTTTGTCGATCTTGTGTCCGATCGATAGTATCACCTCACTCACCCCGAACAGGCCCATCGCCAAGGCAATGAAGCTGATCCCTTCGTGAAGCTCGAAGTAGCCGAAGGTGAAACGGGCAATGCCGGTGTTCAGGTCCGCCCCGATCGTACCGAGCATCATTCCCGCGACGACCATGGCTAGGCCTTTAGCCGGCGCGTCTTGGGTCACCGTCGCGGCTGCGACGAGGCCGAAGACCATGATGGCGAAATACTCCGCCGGTCCGAATTGCAGTGCCCATTGCACGATCAGCGGCGCCAGTGAGTAGAGCATTAGGATGCCGAAGGTACCGCCAAAGAAGCTGGCGATCGTGGTGGCGAAGAGGGCGACGCCTGACCGCCCCTGCTGGGTCATCGGGTAGCCGTCGAGGCAGGTGACGGCATTCGACGGTGTGCCCGGCAGGTTGAGCAGGATCGAGGACGTCGACCCGCCGTACTCCGCCCCGTAGTAGACCCCGCCCAGCATGACGAGCGCCGTGGTCGGGTCGAGGTAGAAGGTGATTGGCAGCAGCATCGAGACCGCCGCAAGCGACCCGATCCCGGGCAGCGCACCAAAAAACGTCCCTAGAAAGACCCCTAGAAAGCAGTACATCAGGTTCTGCGACGAGAAGGCGACGTCGAAGCCGCTCGCGATATTGGCCCAGATGTCCATCTCAGAGGTCCCACCAGAAGGCCGGGATCGGTAGACGCAGAAGCAGTACGAAGAGGACCCAGCAAATAAGCGCGATGGCGGCCGAGGTTATAGCCAGCATCCGCCAACCTGCCTCGCGGTTAGCGAGGATCGAGATCGCGGCCGTAACCAGCGCCGCGCCGACAAGGCCAATGCGGGGCAGCAGCAACGCGAAGGCTCCAATGGAGGCGAGGACGGCGACGAGTGGCCGCCAATATAGATCGGGTGCCGGCTCATTGGTTCTCAGGCTAGACAGCAGGATCACCGCACCGAGGAACATGGACAGCGCGCCGAGCCAATGCGGCACGAAGCCGGGGCCCATCCGGCCGATTGTTCCCATGGGGTAGCCCATCGACCCGAAGTAGAAGAAGGCGCCAAGGGCCAGGACCAGAAGGCCCGACATTGCCTCGACCGGATCGATCCGCGGCATGGAAAATTTCCCCTGATGGATCGGGCGGCAGACCGCCCCCTATTGGTGTCAGTTCCGATGTAAACGCGGAAGCTGAAAGAAGGACGCCCCCGAAACTGCATCCGGGGGCGTCTTGCAATTGGGCTTTACTCAGCCTGGTCCTTCATACCAGCCTGTTCGGCGACCTCGACCCAGCGGTCGAAATTCATGGCCATGAAATCCGCGGTCTCCTGCGCGCTCATCGGCCGCGGGGTGCCGCCGTCATTGGCGAGGAACTCGGCGAATTGCTCAGTCTCGAGTACCTCGTTGATCGCGGAATTCAATTCTTCGACACGAGCCTCATCCATGCCTGCCGGGCCGAGGATTGCCCACCATTGGATGACCTCGAAATCGTCAAGACCACTCTCCGCCAGTGTCGGCGTGTCGGGCATGGCGTCAGACCGCTCGAGACTGGTGATGGCGATGGGCGTGATGTTGCCCGCCTCCACCTGCGGCAGCATCTGTGTCATCGACCCGATCGAGTACTCGATGAAGCCGCCCATGACGTCAGTCATGGCGGGGCCGCCACCCGGGTACTGAACCACCTGCACGTTAGACCCGACGGCCTGGTTTAGCAGCTCCCCCGCGAAATGCTGGATCGACCCGACGCCAGTGGCCCCGTAGCTGAGGTCGTCGTTGGAGCGGATATAGTCGAAGAAGGCCTCAGGCTCCGTTGCTTCGATGTCGGGCTTGGCTCCGATCACCAGCGGCACCTGTCCGATCAGGGCAATAGGTGTGAAGTCGGCGCGCGGATCAAAGGGCAGATCGTCACGCACGGCGGCGTTCATGGTGAACGTCACCGAGGCAATCATGATGTTGTACCCGTCCGGGTCCTGCTGGGCAAGATGAGCCGAGCCGATCGTGGCGCCGCCACCGGGGCGGTTCTCAACTACAACGGGCTGACCCCATTGCTCTGACAACTGCAGGCCAAGTTGTCGAGCGACGATGTCGTTGGACCCACCGGGCGAGAAAGGAACCGTAAGGGTTACCGGTTCGTTCGGGAAATCTTGCGCAATTGCTGTGGTGGCGGCTGCGGCTGTCAGGCCCGCAGCGAGTCCAATTTTGGCTAGTGACATACGGCTCATTTTTTCCTCCCATGTGCCGGGCGGGGTTCCGGTCCGGTAGACCGGGCACTCGCCCCTTTACCCTCGCGGCTGCCCGGCACCGACGCGTCGTCTTGCATCCATACCAGATCCTCCCACCGCTCAGAATACGTCTGTGTATAAACGTATACACTTGGATTAGTCAATGACCACGAGGCCGCTCGACAACTTGTCGGCACCCCGGCGCTCCCTGAGGGGACCAACAGTAGGTCGAAGGGATGAACCTTGCGGTCAAGGACGCATCGGTGAAACGCTTACAATACTGCAGCCACGATCAGATGCGCACGCGCCTTGCCGTTTTCATGGCAGTTTAGCCGTCACGGAAGCTGTGGGGTTAACTTCGACAGGGAAACGGAGAGCCTCAGCTATCACCCGGTTCTTGCGACAGAGCCCGTGTTGCTGAAGTTCTCTATTGCACAGAGCACGGGAATTCCAATTAGTGGTGAGAATAAAAAGTCGATGGTAGGGAAGACCATGCGAGTGGATCAGAGTCGATTGAAGGCATTTGCCCATAGCGTTCCCGGGCGACCAGAGGCCGAATGGGAATCTCTGGAAACCCATTCAGTTAATGTGGCAAGAGCTACAGAACGCAGGGCCGATTCCTTTGGAGCCGGGGATATCGGGCGCGTATTGGGCATGCTACATGACTTAGGCAAATTAAAACCTGAATTTCAGGCTAAGCTCCGCCCAAGTTTGAAGGGTGCCCGAAGCGACGTTTCCCATTCCGGAGAGGGTGCTCGTGTCCTCCATGACATGGGCGGCGCGGCGCTGCTCCTAGCCGGAACTATCGCCGGACATCACGGGCGCCTGCCCGATCCGGACCGGTTGCGGCGGCGTATCGAAGCAGCCGAAAGGCTAGTTCTGCCGGATTGGTGTGACGTACCTACGATCACCTTGCCCGGTCGGCTGACGGAACCGGCGTCTAGGAGGAATAGGCCATTCCGGCTCCAGTTTTTGGTGCGCATGCTGTATGGTGCTTTAACCGACGCCGACGACCGGGAGACTGCGGCCTTCTACGACGCAATTGCACACAAGGAGACAACTCGGCGACCCACAGAGCTGACCGAAATCATGCGCAGCAAATTCGACAGGCACATGGCCGCAATGACGGGAGGCAGCGACATCAATGTCATGCGGCGTCAGATCCTGGCCCATGCCCGCGACGTGGCGCAGCAATCGCCGGGGCTGTTCACCCTGACCGTGCCGACAGGTGGGGGCAAGACACTGACCTCTATGGCGTTCGGTCTGGACCACGCCCTGCGCCACGGGCTGCGACGTCTGATCTATGTGATACCCTTCACCTCGATCATTGAACAGACAGCCAGTGTCTTTCGGGAGGTCTTGGGAGACGAGGCTGTTCTTGAACACCATACAAATGCAGATTGGGCCGGAGAAGACGAAAGCGAAGAAGAACAGCGCAGCATCATGGGCGCCAGCTGGGACGTGCCGGTGGTGGTCACGACATCCGTACAGTTCTTCGAAAGCCTCTACGCCGCCCGCAAGAAGCGCTGTCGGAAACTGCCGGCAATTGCAGGGTCAGTTGTGGTCCTGGACGAGGCGCAGACGCTGCCCCTGCCTCTCCTGCGGCCCTGCCTTGCGGCCCTCAGCGAGTTGATCGACGGCTACGGTTGCAGCATTGTCCTGTCCACCGCGACACAACCCTCCCTGACTGCCGAAGGTGGGTTTCCGGCGCCCGAGGCGCTGACCGGAGCCCGAGAAATCGCCCCGGACCCCGACGCGTTGTTCAATCGGCTGCGGCGGGTCGAGGTGCGGGACGTCGGCGAGATGAGCGACGCCGCCCTGGCCGAAAGGATGCGATCCGAACCGCGGGCGCTCTTGATCGTGGACAACCGGATGCAGGCGCGAATGCTGTTCGACGCTGTCAGAGACGCACCCGGTGCCTGCCATCTCAGCACGCTGATGACCCCGTCACATAGGACCGCGGTGCTGAACGAGGTCCGCCATCGGCTAAAGGATGGCAGCCCCGTGCGGCTGATTTCGACGTCCTTGATCGAAGCCGGGGTGGACGTGGATTTCCCCGTTGTCCTGCGCGCCGCCGCCGGGATCGACGCCATCGCGCAGGCAGCGGGCCGTTGCAACCGAGAGGGCAAGCTGCCCGGTGTTGGCAGGGTCGAGGTTTTCCGCCCGGAGCACGACCCGCCGCCGGCTCTGGAACAATTTGCCGAAATTGGTCGAAAGACGCTCGCTGAAATCGGCGGTGGTGATCCGATCGGCCGGGACGCGGTCAGTCTCTATTTCCATAAGCTGTGGGACACCTATGGCGCGGCGGCGCTCGACAGCAGGACGGTGGGAACCGCTGTCAAGACGACGGGTATTCTGAATTCGATTGGCGCTTGGGGTCCAGAGTGCCATTTCGAGAAACTTGAAGCCGCCTTCCGCATCATCGATGACGGCCAACCAACGATAACGGTGGTCGACGGCCACTTCGGCGTCGATCCGGACCAGTTGGAAAAGGCGCGGTATGGCAGTCCTGGCGCCCTGGCCCGCCTGCTGCGGCCTCATACGGTCAACCTGCCATTCAAGCTTTGGCAGCAACTGCGGGACACTGGGCTGGTTGAATGGTTCTCCCCGGACAGATTTGGCGACCAATTCGCCCTGCTGATCGGGACCGAACACTACGATGACCGCGCCGGGGTGGCCGTCTCTGACTTGGGCGTGCTGGGCGGGGTTTTCTAGGAAGGTCCTTGACATCTCGACGCGTCGCACTCTGTTTTCGCAACAGCCCGATCGGATATTATGAATGACAAGTCTACACAAGGAAAAATATTGGGAAGGAGACTTGTTATGAGATGGAGTAACTTTGACAGATGGCTGCGACTCGTACTGGGTCTAGCATATCTCATCTCGTCGTTGCTAAGGTTCTTCTGATGAGCAACGTGGATCGAAACCCAATCTTGTTTCTTGTAGCAGACCTTGTCCTGCACACTGGGCGGCATTCAATTGGATGCCGCCCATGACCGGAGTTCGACTTCTCGTCCGAGGGCGCAACGCCTGTTTCACCCGGCCAGAGATGAAGGTCGAACGTGTCTCCTACGACGTGATTACCCCCTCTGCCGCCCGTGGCATTCTGGAGGCGATCCACTGGAAACCGGCGATCCGCTGGGTGATCGACCGGCTTCATATCCTTGAGCCGATCCGCTTTGAAACCTTCCGCCGCAACGAGGTGGCCTCCAAGATACCCGTGACCAAGGCGAAATCGGCAATGAAATCGGGGCATCTCAGCGGCCTTTCCCTTGCCGTTGACGAAGACCGACAGCAGCGCGCCATGCTGTGCCTGGTGAATGTCGCATACGGGATCGAGGCGCATTTCGAGATGACCGAAAAAGCCGGAGCCGAGGACAACCCCGGCAAACACGCCGAGATGTTCCGACGCCGGGCCGAGAAGGGCCAATGTTTCCATCAGCCCTGCCTGGGCGTACGCGAATTTCCGGCGGATTTCGAACTTGTCGGGGGCTTCCCCGAGACTGCCCTGCCCCCGGCCGAGCAGGACCGCGATCTTGGCTGGATGCTGCATGACATCGACTACGCTAATGACCGGGTCTCGGTGTTCTACCGAGCGCGGATGCAGGGCGGTGTGATCGACGTGCGAAAATGCCTGGCCCAGGGGGCAGCGGTGTGAGCGTCCTGCAAGAACTAGCCGCGCTCTACGAGCGCCGCGCCGAAGACGCCGAATGGCCCTCCCCCGGCTTTTCAACTGAGAACATCGGAGGGGTCATCACCCTGCGAGAGGACGGCACTGTGGCGGAATTCGTCAGTTTCCTGACGCCCGATGACAAGGGCAAGAAACTGATGCCACGTCCTGTTGCCGTTCCCGCCGCAGTCAAAAGAACCGCTGGCATTAAGCCAAACTTCTTTTGGGACAAGTCAGCCTATACCCTCGGCATCACCGCAACAGAGGAGGGGCCAGGTCAGGGCAAACGCACCGCTGCGGAACATGCGGCCTTCCGCGCCGCCCATATTGACCTACTGGCCGAGGCCATAGACCCGGACCTGGTGGCCCTGCGCCTGTATTGCGAATCCTGGGACCCGGAGAGGTTCGCTGATTTCCCCGACGCCGCTGCGCTGGTGGACCAGAACCTGGTGTTTCGACTGGACCGGGGCAAGTTCCTGCATGACCTGCCCGCCGCCAGGGTGCTTCTCGACCACGGGGGCGAGGGTGAGGTAATGTGCCTTGTCACCGGCAATCGGGCGCCCGTCGCAAGGCTGCATCCCACCGTCAAGGGCGTCATGGGGGCCCAATCCTCCGGCGCGTCGCTGGTGTCGTTCAACAACGATGCGGAAACCTCACACGGCAAGAAACAGGGCGACAACGCCCCGGTGTCCGAGGCCGCCGCTTTCGCCTACGGCACCGCGCTGAACGCGCTTCTTGCGCGTGGCTCGGGCAACAATCTGCGAATCGGCGGCGACACGGTGGTGTTCTGGGCGTCAGGAGCGGGCGAGGAGGCTGCCGAGAACGCCATGTCCGCGATATTCGCCAGCGCGAGTGGCCAGGATGGCAAGGCAGAGAACGAACTTGCCGCCCGGCTTACGGCCCTTGCCGAGGGCCAACCGCGCCCTGATGAGGTGCTGACCCCCGCCACCCGGTTCTATGTCTTGGGACTCGCGCCCAACGCGGCCCGCCTTTCGGTGCGCTATTGGCTGCCCGGAACGGTGGGAGACCTGGCCCGCGCCGCCCGCCGGTTTTGGGATGACTGTTCAATCGGGCCCTCACCGTTTCAGCGGGACGGTATTGCGGTGCCGCCGAAACCCTGGGCTTTGCTCTATGATCTTGCGGCACAGCGCGATGAGAAGAACATCCCGGCCAAGCTGGGCGGCGAGCTGATGCGCGCCATCCTGACCCAAGACCCTTACCCTGCCACGCTGCTGCCCGCAGTCATCGGCCGACTACGGGTAGAAGGTGAACCCGACCGCGCCCGCCACGGCAACCTGGACGGCCGCCGCGCGGCGATGATCCGCGCCGTTCTGAAACGCAACCTTAATTTGGAGGTGCCCGTGTCCCTGGACGAAAAAACCGAAGAACCGGCCTACCTGCTGGGGCGGCTCTTTGCCGCCTACGCCTATGCCGAGCGCAGCTATCAGGAGCGGGGCGCGAGCCTGCGCGCGAAATACATGGCCTCCGCTTCGGCCACCCCTGCCCGGGTCTTCCCGGTGCTGATGCGGGGCTACGAACACAACTTGGCGGCCATGCACAAGGCGGGCGGGCAAAAAGCCGGGTCGGGAGTCAAGGCAGACCGCGCTATAAGTGCGATCCTGAGCCTGCTGCCCGGCGGCGGAAACCTTCCCTCGGCCCTGCCACTCGAAGAACAGGGACGTTTCTTCATCGGCTTCTACCACCAGATGTCGGCCTTCTACACCAAAGCCGAGGACGCAGCCGAACCGCTGATCGACACCGACGACACGGAGGATGCCGAATGACCGGCCTGACCAATCGCTGGGACTTTGTCCTGTTCATGGACGTGGAAAACGGCAACCCCAACGGCGACCCTGACGCCGGCAACATGCCCCGGATGGACCCCGAAACCAACCAAGGCCTGATGACCGACGTGTCCGTCAAGCGAAAGCTGCGCAACTACGTGGCCGAGGCTCATGGCAACCAGGCGCCACACCGAATTTACTTCACCGAACGGTCGGTCCTGAACGAAGCGCACGAGGAGGCCTGGAAAGCCACGGGGACCGAGCCGACCGGAACCGGCAAGGATCAGTACAAGAGGCTCCCCAAGGCGGATGCCGAGGCACGCGGGCTGACTGACTGGATGTGCGCCAACTTCTGGGACATCCGGACATTCGGCGCCGTCATGTCGACGGGGGTAAACGCAGGCCAGGTGCGTGGCCCGGTGCAGCTGACCTTCGCCCGCTCCGAAGAAGCCATTATGCCACTCGAAGTCTCCATCACCCGATCCTCAGTCACAAAGGAAGAAGACCGCGACAAGGAACGCACCATGGGCCGCAAGCACGTGGTGCCCTACGGGCTTTACCGGTTGCACGGCTTCATCAACGCAAAGCTGGCGCAGCGCACCGGGTTCTCCGAAGACGACTTGGACCTGTTCTGGACCGCACTGCGCGACATGCTCGACCTCGACCGTTCCGCATCACGCGGGATGATGGCATCACGAAGGCTGATCGCGTTCCGGCATGACAGCGATCTTGGCAACGCCCAGGCCCACCGGCTTTTCGAAAGGGTCAAGGTCAGCCGAATGGCGGATGGAGAGGTCTTTGACCCGGGCGACAAGCGGTTGCACAACCATCCCCCAGCGCGGTCCTATTCCGACTACCGGATCGAGGTGGACGACATAGACTTGCCGCCCGGCGTCACCCTGCATGAACCCTGGTGACAGCCTCCCCCTCTCGGCGCTCCAGCACTGGCTTTTTTGCCCACGGCAATCTGCACTAATCCATGTCGAGAGGCTCTGGGATGAAAACCGACTGACTGCCGAAGGGCGGGTGCTGCACGAAAGGGTCGACGCCGGACATCCGGATAGCCGGGACGGTGCACGGGTCCTGCGGTCGGTCCAGGTGGCCTCGGAGGAGCACGGATTGCATGGGGTGGCGGATGTAGTCGAATTTACGGATGGCATTGCCTACCCCGTGGAATACAAGCGCGGGCGGCCAAAGGCGCACCGAGCCGACGAGGTTCAGCTCTGCGCTCAGGCCCTCTGCCTCGAAGAAATGACCTGTGTAGCCGTACCCGAAGGGGCCCTGTTCTACGGCCGCAGCCGGCGGCGCAAAAAGGTCGCGATGGACAGCGACCTGCGCCAACTCACCTTGACTGTCGTCAAGGAGGCAAGGGCGGCCATCATGTCCGGGACACTGCCGCCGCCGGTCTACGACGCGCGCCGATGCGAGGCCTGCTCGATGTCCGACCTCTGCCGCCCCGAAGCCCCACGCGACACCGGGCCCGATTGGATGGCCCTACGCCTGGGTCGCGCCGGGGTACCGGAATGAAGCGTCTCCTCAACACGCTCTACATAACGACCGAAGGGTCGTTTCTCCGAAAGGACGGCGAGACTGTCTCCGTCGAAATCGACGGCATCAGCCGCAGTCGTGTGCCGGCCCATCTGCTGAGCCAGATCGTGCTCTTTGGCGAAACCTCGATGTCCCGCGATCTCATGGCCCACGCCGCCGAGACCGGCACCTCTGTTGCCTGGCTGACCTATTCTGGCAAGCTTGCCGGGCGGCTCGAAGGCCCCCAGACCGGCAATGTGCTGCTGCGCCGGGCCCAGCATCGGGCAACGGTCGACCCGGTCTCTGCCCTGCCCGTGGCGCGCGCCATTGTTGCCGCCAAGCTCGCGAACCAACGTGCGCTGCTGCGCCGCCACCTGCGCGACTACGGCGATGACGACGACGCCGAAACGGTGAACAATGCACAACTCCGACTTCATAGCGCTGCCCGCCTGGCTCTCGATGCCCCGGATCTAGACATTCTGCGCGGCTGCGAAGGCGAAGGGGCGCAGGCCTACTGGTCGGCCTTCCCGAACCTGATCCGAAACGACAGCGCCGAATTTGTCTTTTCTGGCCGCAACCGCCGCCCGCCTAGGGACCCTGTGAACGCGCTGCTGTCGTTTCTCTATGCCCTAGCGGCTCTGGACGCCCGGGCGGCCTGCGAAGTCCATGGTCTCGACCCTCAGATGGGCTTTCTCCACCGGGACCGGCCCGGACGCATGAGCTTGGCGCTCGACTTGATGGAGGAAATCAGGGCACCGCTGTGCGACCGGGTGGCGCTGTCCCTCATCAACCGCAAACAAATCCGGCCGATGCACCTGCGGCGCGAGGAAACCGGGGCGGTGCTTCTTACCGATGTAGGCCGCAAGCTCGTTCTTGTTGAATGGCAGGGCCGAAAGCGCACCGAACTTCGCCACCCCTGGCTTGATGAACGAATTCCTCTTGGCCTCGTACTGCAAGTCCAGTCCCAACTCCTTGCCAGGCATCTTCGGGGTGATGTGTCGGACTACGTCGGCTGGCTTTGGGGTTGATCGTTTCGGGGGCGCGGCAATGATGGTCCTTGTCACCTATGACGTGTCCACCGAAGATGCACCCGGCAGACGTCGTCTGCGCAGGGTTGCACGGGCCTGCGAGGATTGGGGGCAACGGGTCCAGTTCTCCGTCTTTGAATGTGACCTGGACCCCGCCCAATGGACGGCCCTGCGCGCCCGTCTAGTCGAGATCATCGACCCCGAGCGCGATTCCCTGCGCTTCTACATGCTCGGCAAGGAGTGGCGTCGCCGGGTCGAACATATCGGCACGAAACCCGCGACCGACATGGACGGGCCATTGATCATGTGAAGCCTCTAGCTGCGAACCATCAGTGGACGCCATTGGCCAGGGATGTTCGCAGTCAAGGGATTTCAGTGACTTGAGCCTGAACTCGTGGCACTTTGAAGCGGAAAATTCCGGACAGACGAGCGTTTCGCAAACCGGCCGGAATTTTCTGCGTTCTTTGAACAGGTTAATCAGACAAAGTCGCCCCCACCACGGGGGCGTGGATCGAAACAACAAGCTGATGCGCACGGCGGGTCTGACACCAGGTCGCCCCCACCACGGGGGCGTGGATCGAAACACGCAGGACGGCACAGGTGGGCGGACGGTCACATGTCGCCCCCACCACGGGGGCGTGGATCGAAACTGGTTGCCTGCGAATACTCCGGCGTGGTTCGGGATGTCGCCCCCACCACGGGGGCGTGGATCGAAACATGTCGAAGCCGCCGACCTCGATAGCGGTGTCCTTGTCGCCCCCACCACGGGGGCGTGGATCGAAACATCAGCCCGTCGTCCATCACGCCGAGCCGGAACCGTCGCCCCCACCACGGGGGCGTGGATCGAAACCTCATAGTGTGATAACGTCACGCCCCCGGTCTCCGTCGCCCCCACCACGGGGGCGTGGATCGAAACAACCGATCACGGGGTCGGTGAGCGGACCACCGGAAGTCGCCCCCACCACGGGGGCGTGGATCGAAACTTCACCTTCCCCAGCCCTCTACGAAGGGGGCAATGTCGCCCCCACCACGGGGGCGTGGATCGAAACCCCTGGAGGACATGACGCCGGAGGAGCAGCAGCAGGTCGCCCCCACCACGGGGGCGTGGATCGAAACATGAACCACGAGTCCGTCCACGCCCCGACCCACGTCGCCCCCACCACGGGGGCGTGGATCGAAACAACTACACGCAAACCTAAGGAGGCCCGGATGAAGGTCGCCCCCACCACGGGGGCGTGGATCGAAACCCCAACGCCGCACTGACAAGCGCCTGCGAACTCGTCGCCCCCACCACGGGGGCGTGGATCGAAACCAGTGGCGGCAGACGCTGGCCCGATGACCACCTGTCGCCCCCACCACGGGGGCGTGGATCGAAACCGGCGCATGACGGACCTGATGCTGAACAAGACCGGTCGCCCCCACCACGGGGGCGTGGATCGAAACGCCCTCAAGGCGGACCTCTATGCCGCGATCCGGAGTCGCCCCCACCACGGGGGCGTGGATCGAAACGTAAGCCCTTCCGCACCGTCCGCCATGTTGACCGGGTCGCCCCCACCACGGGGGCGTGGATCGAAACCGTTCCTGCTGGGGCTGATGGCCAGCTAAACGACGTCGCCCCCACCACGGGGGCGTGGATCGAAACAGCAGCTTGTCGCCCGCCAGCGTTCGGCAGAGCGGTCGCCCCCACCACGGGGGCGTGGATCGAAACATTTCATCGGCAACGTGGTTCCGCGCCGCCCAGGTCGCCCCCACCACGGGGGCGTGGATCGAAACTCGTGCGCCTCCAGCGCTGCCAAATGCCGAAGACGTCGCCCCCACCACGGGGGCGTGGATCGAAACGAGCGTGACCTGCTGGTCAATCACGCCGCCTTCGGTCGCCCCCACCACGGGGGCGTGGATCGAAACCGCCAGAGCGCCCGCCCGTCGTCCGGCGGCGGCAGTCGCCCCCACCACGGGGGCGTGCATCGAAACCGGCCCGGTGGAAGCCGAGACGCGATCCGGGCAAGTCGCCCCCACCACGGGGGCGTGGATCGAAACACGTCGATGCTGACAACGCCGGAAACTCGGTTGGTCGCCCCCACCACGGGGGCGTGGATCGAAACCATCGTGACGGTGACGGACGCCGCCGAAATGCCGGTCGCCCCCACCACGGGGGCGTGGATTGAAACCCGAGCACCCGCGAACGACCGCGTCATAGCGACCGTCGCCCCCACCACGGGGGCGTGGATCGAAACACTACGAGGACGCCCCGGACGTGGCGTGGGACCTGTCGCCCCCACCACGGGGGCGTGGATCGAAACGGGAACATCCGTCACGGTTGGCCCGGATGGCACGTCGCCCCCACCACGGGGGCGTGGATCGAAACCTTTGAAGAAGGCGGCGATGGCGGCGATCAGGTGTCGCCCCCACCACGGGGGCGTGGATCGAAACTACTCGGTCGCGCAGCATTCGGTATCGGTGGCCGTCGCCCCCACCACGGGGGCGTGGATCGAAAACCGCGAATAACACGCAGAGAGTCCGGCAGGACGCTCTGCAACCCGCATCAAACTGACCACGACGGCCAATGCCGTTACCTCAACGAAACTGACGCTTTCTCCGGCAATGTGGACGACGCAATCCGACTGGACAATTGCTCGCAAGGAAGCGGTACTGCCGACGCTCCCCAAGCCACCTCGCCCGCCCTGCCGGGCCTGTCTCGGTAGCAGGCGATGGTCGCCTGCCGAGCCAAGGAGACAACAAAATGTCCAACCAACCGACCAACACCCAGGCGCGCCCGGACACGGCCGACGCGCAACCGTCGGGCACCCCCAAGAAGACACCGACCAAGTCGGAGGTGCTGTTGAAGGCATTGCAGCGCAAACGCCCTCCGACCGTCACAGTGCTCTGCACGCAGTTAGGCTGGCAGGCCCATACGGTCCGGGCCGCAATAAGCCGCCTCCGGAAGGCGGGTCATCAGATCGAGGTTGGCAAGTCTGCCGGCGGAGCGACGACCTACCAACTGGTGCCAGCGGGCGCGACCGCAGGTGCGAAGCGCGCCGTCGAAGTGTTGAGGGCGGACGAGCCTGTCCTTACCGATCCCGCGCCTGCCGGGCCGGCTGTCTATCCGGCGTCCTGAGATGGCGCGCTTCACCAATCGCATCTCCCAGGGGGTCGATCCCGGCCCCCTGCCCGATCATACGATGATCGAGGACATGGATCGGGAGCAGCTTCTTGCCCATTGGCGACAGCTGCACCGCGCCTCGCCGCCGAAGAGCCTGTCCCTCCCCATCCTGCAGCGCGCCCTCGCCTACGAGCTGCAGTGCCGCCGGCACGGCAGACCGGATAAGGCCGTGCTTCGGGCCTTGCGTAGAGCAGGTTCGGCAACCAGCTGTGGCGGCACTCCTGCCTCGGCCCTCCTGCCGGTCGGAGCCCGGCTGGTCCGCGAGTGGAACGGACGTCGATACGATGTCGAGGTGATCGACGGCGGCTTTCGGATGGTCGGCAAGACCTGGCCGTCTCTCAGCGCCATCGCAAGGGAGATCACCGGGGCGCATTGGTCGGGGCCGCGGTTCTTCGGCCTGACCACCCGGGGTTCGGCAGGGCAGAGTGTCTCGAAGGCGCCAGCGGACGCGCCTTCAACACCGGTTGAAGACGCGTTTGAAGGGCCCATTCCCGACCCCGGCGACGCGGGCAGGAACATCGTCTCGGCTCCCGACGCACAGGAGGTAACCCCATGAGCCGGGTCCGCTGCGCCATCTACACCCGCAAGTCCTCCGAAGAGGGTCTGGAGCAGGACTTCAACTCTCTTGATGCCCAGCACGAGGCGTGCGCCGCCTATGTCGCCAGCCAGACCGCCGAGGGCTGGAAGCTGCTGCCGGCCCGCTACGATGATGGCGGCCTGTCCGGCGGCACTCTCGACCGACCCGCCCTGCAATCGCTCCTCGCCGAGGTCGACGCCGGACGCGTCGATCTCATCGTGGTCTACAAGATCGACCGGCTCACCCGCTCGCTCTCGGACTTCGCCCGCATCGTGGACCGGCTCGACGCCGCAGGGGCCAGCTTTGTCTCGGTCACCCAGAGCTTCAACACCGCCACCAGCATGGGGCGGCTGACGTTGAACATGCTGCTCTCCTTCGCCCAGTTCGAACGGGAGGTCACCGCCGAGCGGATCCGCGACAAGATCCGCGCCTCCAAGCGCAAGGGTCTCTGGATGGGCGGTGCGGTGCCGCTTGGCTACGCCCCCGAGGGGCGGAGCCTCAGCATCGTCGAGGACGAGGCCGACGTGGTGCGCGATCTCTTCGCGCTCTATGCCGAGCATCGGAGCCTCCGGCGCGTGACCGAGATCGCCGAGGACCGTGGGTATCGCACCCGGCTTAGAACCTATTCCTCGGGCCGGACGGTCGGTGGTCATCCTTTCGGCAAGGCCGATGTGCACCGCCTGCTGATCAATCCGATCTATGCCGGACGCATCCGGCATCACCGGGATGTCTATGAAGGCCAGCATGCGGCCATCATCGATCCGGAGACCTTCGATGCACTCCAGCAGATGTTGTCCGACGAGGCTGCCCGGCCCCGTGGGCCCGCTGGACCACCGGCCAAAGCCCCGCTCTGCGGCAAGCTTATGGACGAGACCGGCGATGCGATGACGCCGAGCCACTGTCGCAAAGGTCAGGTCCGGCATCGCTACTATGTCTCCCGTCGGCTGATCACCGGGCTGGCAAAGGACCATCCGGGGGCTTGGCGCCTCCCTGCCCGAGTGATCGAGGGGGCGGTTGCCGAGGTGATGACGGGGCATTTGCGAGATCCGGACCTGGCCGCGCGACTGCTGCCGGAGATGTCGCCTGCGGCATTGCCCAGAGTTGCTGCCGCACTGGTGACGGTGGCCAGCAGCGACTGCATGGACGATCTTGCAACATTGATCGCCGGCGTCCGGCTCTCTCCGACCAGTCTGACCGCGACCCTTGATCCGGCAGCGCTGGCGACACGGATCGGTATTGCGGAGACCAGCCTGGATCCTGACGCTCTTGTTCTGCAACAGGCCATCACCCTGCGTCGCCGCGGGGCTGAAGCGCGGCTTGTTCTCGGCGCGCGTGGCGGCTCCCCCGACCCCATCCTCCTCGCCAACATCCGCGCCGCCCGGAGCTGGCACGAACGGCTGCTCCGCGGCGAGACCCTGGGCGCCATCGCCGAGTTCGAGGGCATTGCCACTAGCCGCATTCGCCAGATGATCCCGCTCGCCTTTCTCGCCCCGGACCTCCTGGCCCGGATCACCCGCGGCCTCCAGCCCGTGGCCCTCACCTCCGAATGGATCAAGACCCACGAACTGCCGGCCGACTGGGATACCCAACGGCGACTGTTCGAACGGCTCGCGGGCTGATCAGTCCCGACGGTGTCCGCGAGCGGGCAAGATCCCAAGCGCCGCCCATTCCACTTACATTGTTCTCCTATAGTCCTTCGGACGGCGTCCGGATCGATAGGTCAAAGCATTGAAAGGGAGTGAAAATTCCAACTCCGGAACGACCTACTGCCGGGCCCTGCTCTAGTGGAAGTCGCAAAAGCGCTCCGACTCTCCAGCAGGCGAGAGACGCGGGACGGTTTGGAGGGATGTTTTGCGAGAGATTACAGGTCTCTAGCTGAGTCAGGGGTCGCCAAGTCCCGGAAAGGTCCAGACAAGTTCAGTGTCATTTTTGTATTTAATAACAATGGCTTAGTCGGTGGCGGAGACGAAGGGATTCGAACCCTCGAGACGGTTTCCCGCCTACTCCCTTAGCAGGGGAGCGCCTTCGACCACTCGGCCACGTCTCCGCCGACCCGTCTAGCGACAGCGCTTGCGCGGCGCAATGCGAAAGTCCGGCTTGGTCAGTTCACCTCGAAGGTAAAGCCGAGGGTCACGATGGCGTCGATGGATGCGCTGTCCGACGGGATCACGGTCACCAGCGCGTGCCCCACCCGCAGCCGCAACCCGCCGATCGGCACCACGTCGCCCACGCTCCGGGCCAGGGTCCGCCCCTCCTGCGGGTAGTGGCTCAGTCCCGCGAACCCGGCGATCGTCACCCAGTCGGTGTCGTAGACCGCATGGTCCACCGTCGCGGCGACCGAGACCCGGCCATAGCTGTTGCGGTAGATCCCGGCGGAGAGATCGACGGCGGGGTACTGCCAGGTCAGGAAGACGCCGGGCGTGAAGGTCTCGAAGGCCCCGGGCGCTCCGACGTGGTAGGACCCGCCCAGGATCGTGACCAGATCCGGATCGGCCCGAACGGCGCCGCCGGGCAGGGTGATGAAACCGGCAAGGGCAAGGGCGCGCCAGCCCCACCCTGTCATTCTCCTGCCACTCATCGCGGGCCCCGTCCTGTCGTCACCCCGCCGCCATAGCCGATCCCAACCGGACCCGGACAGCCGGGCCCTGCGCAAATCGGCGCGCCGTCGCGGAAAGGCCACGCCTCACCTCGGCGTGACTTGCCGGGCGGAGACGAGAACATTAAAAGAACATTCATGGTACAGCGCACCCTCCAGGACAAGCTGGCGATCCTCTCCGACGCCGCACGCTACGACGCCTCCTGCGCCTCCTCCGGCTCGACCCGGAGGGACAGCCGGGACGGCAAGGGGCTCGGGTCTACGGGGGGAAGCGGCATCTGCCACGCCTACGCGCCGGACGGGCGCTGCATCAGCCTGCTCAAGATCCTGATGACCAACTTCTGCATCTACGACTGCGCCTACTGCGTGAACCGGGTGTCCTCCAACACGACCCGGGCGCGGTTCAGCGTGGACGAGGTGGTGCAGCTCACCCTCTCGTTCTACCGGCGCAACTACATCGAGGGGCTGTTCCTCTCCTCCGGCATCATCCGCAGCCCGGACGACACCATGGCGCAGATGGTCGAGATCGCCCGCAAACTGAGGGAGGAGGAGAACTTCCGCGGCTACATCCACCTCAAGACGATCCCCGATGCGGCGCCCGAGCTGATCGAGGCGGCGGGAAAATACGCCGACCGGCTGTCGATCAACGTGGAGCTTCCGACCGACGCCGCCGTCTCCGACCTCGCCCCCGAGAAGAACCCGGTCCAGATCCGGGCCGCCATGGGCAGCGTCCGGCAACTGCGCGAGGCCAGCCGGGACCGGAGCCACACCGGCAAGCGGCCCGCGACGTTCGCCCCGGCGGGCCAGTCCACCCAGATGATCGTCGGCGCCGACGGGGCGGACGACACCACGATCCTGACCCGGGCCACGATGCTTTACGGCGACTACAAGCTGGGGCGGGTCTACTACTCCGCCTTCTCGCCGATTCCCGACAGCGCGGCCAAGCTGCCCCTCATCAAGCCGCCGCTGATCCGCGAGCACCGGCTCTACCAGGCCGACTGGCTGCTGCGGTTCTACGGCTTCGACGTGGGCGAGATCGCGGCGGGGGGCACGGGCGGCAACCTCGACCTCGACATCGACCCCAAGCTGGCCTGGGCGCTGAAGAACCGGCACCTCTTCCCGGTCGACGTGATGCGGGCCGAGAAGGCGCTGCTCCTCCGGGTGCCCGGCTTCGGAACCAAGACGGTGGGGCGGATCCTGTCGACACGGCGGCACCGGACCCTTCGGTACGAGGACCTCGCCCGCATGGGCGCCAACATGAAGTCGGCCAGAAGCTTCGTCACCTGCGCCGGATGGACGGCGCGGGCGCTGGACGACGCGAACCTCCGCGCCCGCTTCGCGCCCGAGCCGCAGCAGCTGCAACTGATCTGATGTACCGCGTCACCCTGCCCCGGATCGGCACCGCCGCGGCCTGGCGGGACGCGGCGCGGGCGGCGGCGACGATGGCGGGGACCTCGGCCATGCGCCCGTAGCCGAACTCACCGCAGGCCATGGGGCCTTCGTCCGGGCCGACGGTGAGGATGCCGTCACCCTGCAGGGTGGCGAGGTTGCGGCGGGTCGCGGGATGCTCCCACATGCGGACATTCATCGCGGGGGCGATCAGGACGCGCTTGTCAGTGGCCATGAGGAGGGTGGAGGCAAGGTCGTCGGCGTGGCCCTGGGCCATCTTGGCCATGAGGTCGGCGGTGGCCGGGGCGACGACGATCAGGTCGGCGGCGCGGCTCAGCTCGATATGGCCCATCTCGGCCTCGTCGGTGAGGTCGAAGAGGTCCTGGTAGACCTTCTCGCCTGCCAGCGCCGAGGCGGAGAGGGGGGTGACGAATTCGGTTGCGGCGCGGGTCAGGACGGGCGTGACCCCGGCGCCCGCGTCCCGCAGCCGCCGGATCAGGTCCAGCGCCTTGTAGGCCGCGATGCCGCCGCCGATGATCAGGAGTATCCGCTTGCCTGCCAGCATGGCCCGCCTCTTCTCATCCAAGGGGCCGCCGCCCCGGCGGGAGACTAGGCCGGGGCTTGGGGAATGCAAAGGGCGGGCTCTAGCGGAAGGCGGCGCAGGGGTCCTCTCGCGCGGCTGCGGGAGAGGTCAGCACGAGGTCGAAGCCGCCCTCCGGCTCGGCGCCCTCCTCGGCCTGTCCGAGGACGAAGACGTTCGCGTCGGGCCGGGCGCGGGCGATCAGGGCCGGCATCCCCCAGTCGGTCCTGGCGTGGCCGTTGCCGGTGATGACCACCACCGGCCCGCCGGTGTCGTCCAGGGCGGCGAGGGCCTGCCGGGCCAGCTCGGCGTCGCGCAGGCGCTGGATGTCGACCATCGCGGGAAGCATCTCCTCGGGCAGGGCGTCGCAATGCACCTCCGCCTGATGGGCGAGGCGGGCATCCAGCTCGGCCTCGGGCAGCGGCGTGTCGAGGCCGAAAAGGGCCGCATCGCCGTCGAAGCTCTCCAGGATGCCGTCCGTCATGGCCTGCCGCGCCACGTCTCGCGGGACCTGCGCGCCGTAATGCGGGCGACCGGCGGCGGCGCCGAACACGGGCGCGTAGAGATCGAAGGGCGGCCAGCCGCTCTCGGCCCAGCCGACCGCCTCGGGATCGACGCCGCCGGCGGCATTGGCGGTGCGGGCCTGATCCGCGGTCAGCATTTCGAACACCACGGCGGAAGGATCGAGAGCCGTCAACACTTCTGCCTGCCGGGCGTGGTGATCCGGATTGTCGTGCGTCTCGCCCAGGACGTAGATGTCGGCCCCGGCCGCGATCAGCTCGAACAGATCGTCCCCCCGGCTGGCGGCCGGAGGGACGATGAAGAGGGTCAGAAGAAGGGCGAGCTTCCTCATTGCAGGAAGTGGTGGACCTCCTGGCTCTGTCCTTCGAGAGACTTGCGCATCTTGCCGAAGGCGGCGGCCTCGAGCTGGCGGACCCGCTCCTTCGACAGGCCAAGCTCGTTGCCGAGGCTTTCAAGCGTGCGTGGCGCATCGCGCAACTTGCGCTCGCGGACGATGAACCGCTCGCGTTCGTTCAGCACGGCGAGGGCGGTCGAGAGCCACTGGCGCAGGGTGGCCGTGTCGTGGCTATTCTCGACATGCTCGGAGGCCTGGGTGCCTTCGTCCTCGAGCGCGTCGATCCACTCGCGGCCATCCTCGTCGGTCGACTGGGTGGCGTTCAGCGAGAAGTCGGAGCCGGACAGGCGTCCTTCCATCATCTCGACGTCGGCGAGGGGCACGCCCACTTCCTTGGCGATCATCTCGCGCATCTTGTGCCGGTCGATCTGCTCGCCCGCGGCCTGGGCCTCGCGCTCGATCCGGGCCTGGACCCGGCGCATGTTGAAGAACAGCGACTTCTGCGAGGAGGTCGAGCCGGTCCGAACCATCGACCAGTTGCGCATCACGTAGTCCTGGATCGAGGCCTTGATCCACCAGACGGCGTAGGTCGAGAACCGGACGCCGCGATCGGGGTCGAACCGGTCGGCGGCCTTCATGAGGCCAAGGCCCGCTTCCTGGATGAGATCGTTCATCGGGGCGCCGTAACGCTTGAACTTCGAGGCCATCGAGATAGCTAGACGCATGTAGGCGTTGATCAGCCGGTGAAGGGCCGCTTCGTCGCGGTGGTCCCGCCAGGCATAGGCGAGCTTGCTTTCGGTCTCGGCATCGAGAAGTTCAGCCTTCATTGCCTGGCGCGGCAGAGTCTGGTCGGTCATTCCATCGAAAGCCATTCGGCCATCTCCCTATCGTCTGCGTAGAGCACGCTTCCCCACGTTCTATGGGTGAGATACGCATAACCCCGCCGTCCGGTTCCCAAATTCGGTTCCATGAGGTTGCGCACAGTTGACTTTGCCTAATCGCACACTCGTTCTTGGCGGTGTCGCCTCGGGCAAATCGGCCTGGTCCGAAGCCTTCGTCCTGTCGTGTGGGCGGCCACCGGTCTACGTCGCGACGGCCGAGGTGCGGGACACCGAGATGGCCGCCAAGGTTGCCGCCCATGCCGCGCGGCGCGGTGTAGACTGGCACCTTGTCGAGACCGGGCACAGGATCGGCAGCGCCCTTGCCGCGATGGACCCCGGCTCAATCGTTCTGCTGGACTGCGCCACTCTCTGGCTCGCGGCCTGGATCGAGGCAGGAGGCGAGCCCGCGGAGGGGTCCGGCGTCTTCCTCGGTGACCTCGCCCGCTGCCCGGCCCCCGTCGTCGTGGTCTCGAACGAGATCGGCCTCGGCGGGGTGGCGATGGACCCCGTGACCCGCGCCTTCGCGCAGGCGCAGGGCCGGCTCAACCAGGCGGTGGCGGCCGAGGCGGATCTGGTGGTGACGGTCATGGCCGGATTGCCGCTGGTCCTGAAAGGATCGCTGCCGTGACCTGGATCACCTGGGTCCGGCACGGGCCGACCCATCAGAAGGCCT
>JAMWZF010000199.1 GCA_024304875.1 Paracoccaceae bacterium | reverse complement strand
CGCTGCTCGGCTTCCCCGCCGCGGTGGAAGAGGCGGCGCGCCGCTGCCAGTAGGCCGGATCGCCCCGATGGCGGACGTAAGGCGGGGCCGGCCCCGCCTTACCTGCTTTGAAAACCGGGCGGTTTCGCTTATGTGACGGGTCTTACCACCAAGGACGAGTCGCGCCATGAAGCCGCCCCTGGAGCCGCAGGCCCCCATCACCCAGGATGTGCTGACCATCAAGCGTCAGCTGCCGGAGACCGGCAAGGTGAACCTGATCGGCCTCACCCGGGCCGAGATGAAGGAGGCCCTGGCCGGCGTCGGCGTGCCCGACAAGCAGCAGAAGATGCGGGTGAACCAGCTGTGGCAGTGGCTGTACCACTGGGGCGTCCGCGACTTCGAGGCGATGACCAACCTCGCCAAGCCCTTCCGCGCGACCCTGGCCGAGCATTTCGAGATCCGCCTGCCCGAGGTCGTGTCGAAGACCGTCAGCGCCGACGGCACCCGGAAGTACCTTGTCCGCATCGCCGGCGGCCACGAGGTCGAGGTGGTCTACATTCCCGAGGAGGACCGGGGCACGCTGTGCATCTCGTCCCAGGTGGGCTGCACCCTGACCTGTTCGTTCTGCCACACCGGCACGCAGAAGCTGGTCCGCAACCTGACCGCCGGCGAGATCGTGGGCCAGATCATGGTCGCCCGCGACGACCTGGGCGAATGGCCCGCGCCCGGCACCGGGACGGGCACCGCTGGCCCGCGCCTTCTGTCGAACATCGTGCTGATGGGCATGGGCGAGCCGCTTTACAACTTCGAATCGGTGCGCGACGCGATGAAGATCGCGATGGACGGCGAGGGGATCGCCCTCTCCCGCCGCCGGATCACCCTGTCGACCTCGGGCGTCGTTCCCGAGATCGCACGCTGCGCCGAGGAGATCGGCTGCCAGCTGGCGGTCTCCTTCCACGCCACCACGGACGAGGTCCGCGACCGGCTGGTCCCGATCAACAAGCGGTGGAACATCGCCACCCTGCTGGACGCCCTGCGGACCTATCCCAAGGTGTCGAACAGCGAGCGGATCACCTTCGAATACGTGATGCTGAAGGGGGTGAACGACAGCGACGCCGACGCCCGGCGGCTCGTGAACCTGATCAAGGGCATCCCGGCCAAGATCAACCTGATCCCCTTCAACGAATGGCCCGGCGCGCCGTACGAGCGGTCGGACTGGAGCCGGATCGAGGCCTTCGCCGACATCGTCTACAAGGCCGGCTACGCCTCGCCCATCCGCACCCCGCGGGGCGAGGACATCATGGCAGCCTGCGGCCAGCTGAAGTCCGCGACCGAGCGCGCCCGCAAGAGCCGCGCCGAGATCGCGGCGGAGGTTGGCCAGGGCGGCTGACCCGCCCCGGCCCTGTCCCGTCAGACCAGAAGCGCGCGCGCCTGATCGCCCGAGAGGGCCGCGGGCCGCTCGCAGGTGGTCGTCATCTCGAGGAACTGCCCGGCCTCGGCGGCCTTGAGCACGCCGGTCATCACCTCGACCGCATGGACGGCCACGTCGATGTTGCAGCGGTGCTGGCGCCCTTCCGCGATGGCCTGCGCCATGTCGGCGAGGCCGGCGCAGCGGTAGTTCGCCCAGCCCCGGTCGTCGTTGATCACGCCGAAGGGATGGCTGGAGTGGTCGATGTCGTGCCGCTCCTTGTCCGCGCCCGCGATCTGCGGCGTGCCGCCGAAGAAGTTGGGGTCGGGCACGAAGAGCGTCCCGTCCTCGCCGTAGAGCTCCATGTTGCCGTGCTTGTGGTCCCAGACGTCCCAGCTGGTTCCCAGCGTGACGATGGCGCCGTTGGCGAACTCCAGCAGGGCGTGGATGTTCGTGGGCGTGTCGACCGGCACCGTCTGTCCCTTGCGGGGGCCGGAGCCGATGGTGCGGGTCGGGAAGGTGGCCGAGGCCATGGCGCCGACGCGTTTCACCGGGCCGATCAATTGCACGAGGTTGGTGACGTAGTAGGGCCCGAGGTCGAGCATCGGGCCGGCGCCGGGCTGGAAGAAGAAGTCCGGGTCGGGGTGCCAGGCCTCCATGCCGTGGGACATGACATGCGCGGTGCCGCCGATGATGCGGCCGACCTTGCCCTCGTCGATCGCCTGCCGCGCCGCCTGGTGCGCCCCGCCGAGGAAGGTGTCGGGGGCGGAGCCGACGCGCAGGCCCTTCTCGTCCGCGATGCGGCGCAGGTCCTCGCCTTCTTCCAGCGTCAGGACGAGGGGCTTTTCCGAATAGGCGTGCTTGCCGGCCTCGAGGATGGACTTGGAGACCGCGTAGTGCACCGCCGGGATGGTCAGGTTGACCACCACGTCGATGTCATCCGCCGCCAGGAGATCGTCCACCGTCTCGGCCCGGACGCCGAAGGCCTCGGCCTGGGCCTTGGCGCGGGACATGTCGAGGTCGGCGACGGCGCGCATCTCAAGCGCCCTGAAGAGGGGCGACAGGCGCAGGTAGGCCGTCGAGATGTTTCCGCATCCGATGATGCCGATGCCGAGCTTGTCCATCAATTCCAGCCTTTCACGGTCGCGATGGACCGGGTCGCCATGCGGGCGTCGTCCGCCGGCTTGTCGTGTTCGATGACGTAGCGGTTTACGCCGAGGTCCTGCAGCTTGGCGTGGATCGGGGCCCAGTCCACCGTGCCGTGGCCGACGTCGGCCCAGCCGTCCTCGTCGGTGTTCTCGCCCTGGGGCGCGATGTCCTTGACGTGGGCGGCGATGATGCGGCCGGCCATCCGGTCCAGCCATTTCAGCGGGTCCTGCCCGGCGCGGATCGTCCAGCCGAGGTCGAGCTCGAGCTTGAGGTCGTCGGAGGCGCCCATGATCAGGTCGAGGGGCAGCACCTCGCTGTCGCCCTCGCCCATGTCCTTGAACTCGAAATCGTGGTTGTGCCAGCCGTACTGGAACCCGGCGTCCTGAACCGGCTTGCCCGCCTCGGCGAGGCGGTGGCCGAACGCGGTCCAGCCGGCAGCGTCGGAGGGCCGCTGGTCGGGCATGACGAAGGGCACGATGACCGCTTCCACCCCGAGCGTCTTGGCGACCTCGATCATCTTCTGCGGTTCGGTTTCCAGCGCCGTGAGGGCGAAGTGGCCGGTCGGCATGGTCAGGCCGTGCCGGTCGAGCAGGCCGCGCGTCGCGCCGGCGTCCTCGTAGACCGGGCCGTAGCCCTCGACGCCATCATACCCGGCGTCGGCCACCATTTTCAGCGTGTCTTCGAGGGGGCCGAAGTCCCGCGAGCAGTAGAGTTGGTAGGAGATGCCGGGCATGGGCGGTCCTTTCTATCGGTGTGTTCGTGTCGCGGACTCAAGGTCGCGCAGGGTGAAGGTCGGCTCGGCCGAGGGGTCGGCCGGCGTGAAGCTGAGGTCAAGGGTCTGGCCGGGCATCAGGTGGACGGCGGCGTCGGAGATGCGGCCGGGGACACTCGCCTCGACCGTGGCGAAGAAGGCCGGGGCGCTGCCGCCGGTGAGGGTGACGGTCCAGTGCGCGCCGGTGCGGGTGGCGCTGACCGTGGCCTCGGAGGGGCGCAGGTCGTAGTTCTTCCACGGGCGGGGGGCGAAGATGTCGGAGGCGGTCGTGCCGCCGCCCTCCCATTTCAGGAGGATCACCTCGTCCTCGGCCAGCGCCTCGCGGGCGATGTCGAAGGCGTGCAGTGCCGTGGGGCCGGGCGTCACGGTGCCGGAGCCGAGGGCCCGGGTCTCGCCGGTGAGGGTCAGCGCGTGGGCCTCGACCTGGAGCGTGACATTGTCCGGCGCGTCATTGACCGCCCAGACCTGCCAGCCGTCCTCGGCGGGCCGGACCAGTGCCAGCTGGGGCGCGTAGAAGCGGCGGGCCATGTGGTGCAGCAGCTTCCAGCCGCCGCCGTAGTCCAGCGAGGCCCATGAGCAGACGGGCCATGTGTCGTTCAGCTGCCAGTAGAGGGTGCCCATGCAGTGGGGTTTCAGCGAGCGCCACTGTTCCACCGCGGTGCGGATGGCGAGGCCTTGCTGGAGTTGGGACAGCCAGACGAAATCCTCGAACCGCTCGGGCCAGCGGAAATAGCGGAACATGGTGGCGGCGATGCGTTCGTTGCCGCCGACGTTCTTCTGGTGGCTCTCGAAGACGGGGTTCGAGATGTTCCAGTCGGCCGGGTCCGCGAAGGTGCGGATCACGTCCATCGAGGGGTAGGACTGGAACCCGAATTCCGAGCAGAACCGGGGGGCCACGTCGCGGTAGTGGTCGAAGTCCCGGTTCTCGTGCCAGACGGACCAGAAGTGCATGTCGCCCTGCCCGTCCACGTGCCAGCCGTCGCGGAAATCCATCGGGCCGAGGGAGGGGGAGGAGGGCCACCATGTGGCCTCGGGGTCGGTCTCGCGCAGGGCCGTTTCGATCGTGCGGTTCAGGCGGTCGTAGTTGACGAGGTAGGTATCCCGGTTCTCGCGGGAACAGTCGTACCAGTCGAGGGCGCCGACCAGTTCGTTGTCCCCGCACCAGAGCGCGATGCAGGCGTGGTGCTGGAGCCGGGCCACTTGCTCGCGCGCCTCGGCGTCGACCTCTTTCAGGAAGTCCGGGTCCGAAGGGTAGAGGTTGCAGGCGAACATGAAGTCCTGCCAGACCATCAGGCCAAGCTCGTCACAGATGTCGTAGAACCAGTCGTCCTCGTACCGCCCGCCGCCCCAGATGCGGATCATGTTCATGTTCGCATCCACGGCCGATTGCAGGAGGTCGCGGGTCTTTTCCGGCGTGATCCTGCCCGCCAGCGCGTCGGCGGGAATCCAGTTCGCGCCCTTGGCGAAGACGTCCCGGCCGTTGACCTTGAAGGCGAAGCGGGCGCCGGCGGCGTCCTTCGTGGTGTCGAGCTCGATTTGGCGGAAGCCGATCCGCCGGGCGATCCGCTGGTCGCCGCAGGTGGCGGTCAGGTGGTAGAGCGGCTGCGCGCCCTGCCCCGCCGGCCACCAGAGGTCGGGGGCGTCGAGGGTAAAGCAGGTGAGGAAGCGTTTCTCGCCGTCGGTGCCGAAGACCGCGATCTCCTGCTCCTGTCCGGCGAAGGACAGGGTGATCCGGCCGTCACTCTCGGCGGCGACGTCGAGCGAGACCCAGAGGTCGACGCTGCCGTCGGTCTTGTCGAAATGCTGACGGGTGGTCAGGGACATGATCCGCACGGGGGCGAGGCGTCGAAGGCTGATCTCGCCGATCACGCCGAAGGGGGCGAGGGCGATGTTCCAGTCCCAGCCGAAGTCGCAGGCGGGCTTGCGGATCAGGTTGCCGTCCGGGATCGGGCAGTTCTTGGAGATCGGGACCGGGAAGGGCTGGGCCGCCGCGCGCTCCGAGGCGACGCGGGTGATGGCGGGAAAGCGGATCTCGACGTCGTTCTCGCCCGCCTTGGCCACGGTGCCGAGGGGTACGTCGTAGGTGCGGAAGGCGTTCTCGGCCTGCAGGACGCGGGTGCCGTTCCACCAGACCTCGGCCACCGTATCGAGGCCCGAGATCACCAGCGCGACTGCGGGGTCGTCCAGTGTCACCGTCCGCCGCAGCACCCAGTCCCGCTCGGCCACCCAGCGGCAGTCGTACTCGTTCCGGCCCCAGTAGGGGTCGGGCAGGTGGCCGGCGGAATGGAGGGCGGTGATCGCGTCTCCGGGCAGGACCATCGGACAGCGGTGCTCACCGCTGGTGTCCGATAGTTCCCATTCTCCCGACAGATCGACCAGAACCTGGTCGGATGGCATCAGAGGCGGACCTCGGTCTTGGCGTCGAAGAGGGACAGGCGGGCGGGGTCGATGCCGATGGGCAGCGTCTCCCCGGACTGCACGGCGGCGGTGCCGTCCATGCGGATGCGCAGCTTCTGACCGGCCAGTTCGGCATAGGCGAGGGTGTCAGCGCCGGTCGGCTCCACGATGTCGACTACCACCTCGGCCTTGACCGGGGCGCTGGCGACGAGTTCGCCGGTGATGACATGCTCGGGCCGGATGCCGGCGGTGGCGGGG
>JAMWZF010000198.1 GCA_024304875.1 Paracoccaceae bacterium | reverse complement strand
CCCGCCGATCCAGAGCGGGGTGATATGGGCGATGGTGCCGAAGAAATAGGCCATCTTCGCGCCCATCGGCATCTGCGGCTCGGCCTCGTACTTCTGCACCGACAGGGCGTAGGAATGGTCGAACAGCAGGTAGGCCGCGAGCGCCCGCTGCCAGAGCGGCGCCCCGCCGATGTGGGGGACCAGCGCGGCCGAATACATCGCCATGCGCAGGTTCACCGCCAGCGCCCCGCCGAGGACGAGCCAGAGCGTCGCGTTGTCCACCATCAGCTGCAGCGCGGTGAACTGCGAGGCGCCGGCGACCACGACCGAGGTCATCACCATGGTCTGCACGATCGGCAGCCCCGCCTCGGTGGCCACGACGCCGAACAGCACGCCTAGCGGCGTCGCCACCAGCAGGAACGGCAGCCCGTCGCGCAGGCCGGCCAGAAAGGCGGATTTGACGGTGGAGGTGGTCACGATCCGCCCTTACCTTGGAATGGAGCCCCCACGCATAGGGGGGCGGGAAAGGAATGGCAATTGGCCCGGGAAACCGATCTTTCAGGATACCTGATCGCCCCCGATCCGGGGGCCGCCCGGCTGACCCGCCGGGTCATCGGCCATGACGAGGGCGGCGCCGAGGTGACCGCCTCGGTCGTCGAGGAGCGCCCCCTGACCATCTGGCTGAACGGGCAGGAGATCGTGACCGCCATGACCATCGGGGACTACCCCGAGCATCTCGCCCTCGGCTTCCTGGCCAACCAGCGAATGCTGGCGCCGGACGAAACCGTGACCGCCATCGACTTCGACGAGGAGGTGGAGGCCGTGGTCGTCCGCACCGACCGGCCGACGAACCACGAGGACAAGCTGGCCCGCAGGACGCGCACATCCGGCTGCGCCGTCGGCACCACCTTCGGCGACATGATGGAAGGGCTGGAGGGGCTGACCCTGCCCGCCCTCGCCGTCCGCACCTCGGATCTCTACGCCCTGTCGCACACCATCAACCGCACCCCCTCGCTCTATCTCGAGGCCGGGGCGATCCACGGCACGGTCCTCTGCCAGGGCGCGCGCCCGCTGGTCTACATGGAGGACGTCGGTCGCCACAACGCGGTGGACAAGGTCGCCGGCTGGATGCGCGCGACCGGCACGACCGGGGCGGACAAGACCCTCTACACCACCGGACGGCTGACCTCCGAGATGGTCATCAAATGCGCCCTCATGGGCATCCCCGCGCTCGCCTCCCGCTCCGGCTTCACCGCCTGGGGGGTCGAGATCGCGCAATCCGTGGGCCTGACGCTGATCGGCCGGCTCAAGGGCCGCCGGTTCACCTGCCTGTCCGGCGACGACCGGCTGGTGCGGGATGCCGACCTCTCCGCCGTGGCGGACGAGCCCAAGGGCGCGGGCCGGAAGGGCGCGGCGTGAGCGGGCCTCTCGGCGTCATCCTCGCCGGGGGCCGGGCAACCCGGATGGGTGGCGGCGACAAGGGGCTCCTGACCCTCGGCGGGCGGACCATCCTGGCCCGCGTTCTGGAACGTCTGGGCCCGCAGGTCGGGGCCATCGCGGTCAACGCCAATGGCGACCCGGCCCGCTTCGCGGACTACGGCCTGCCGGTGATCCCCGACAGCCTGCCGGACTGGCCCGGCCCGCTGGCGGGCGTGCTGGCCGGGATGGACTGGGCCGCGGGCGAAGGCGCCAGCCACATCGTCACCGCCGCCGCCGACAGCCCCTTCCTGCCGACCGACCTCGTGTCGCGCCTGCAAGCCGCCGGCGACCTCGCCCTCGCCGCCTCTCCCTCCGGCCGCCAGCCGACCTTCGGTCTCTGGCCGGTCCGTCTGCGGGACGACCTGCGGACCGCCCTGACCGAGGGCCTGCGCAAGGTCGTCCTCTGGACCGACCGGCACGGCGGCGCGGTGGCCGAGTTCGAGGACGACGCCGCTTTCTTCAACGTCAACACGCCCGAAGACCTTGCCGAGGCGGAGGCCCTGCTGTGAAGGTCTTCGGCGTCGTCGGCTACAAGAACGCGGGCAAGACCGGCCTGATGGAGCGGCTGGTGACCGAGTTCACCGCCCGCGGCCTCACGGTCTCGACCCTCAAGCACGCGCACCATGCCTTCGACGTGGACCAGCCCGGCAAGGACAGCTTCCGTCACCGTCAGGCCGGGGCGCGGCAGGTGCTGGTCGCCTCCGGGGTCCGCTGGGCGCTGATGAGCGAAACGCCCGAACCGGCGCTGCCCGACCTCCTTGCCAAGCTCGACCCCGTCGACCTTGTGCTGATCGAAGGCTGGAAGCGCGAAGGGCACCCCAAGATCGAGGCGCACCGGCAGGAGACCGGCCATCCCCTGATCGCCCCGGGGGACCCCAGCGTGAAGGCCATCGCCGCCGACCACCCCATCCCGGACGCCCCCTGCCCGGTGCTCGACCTGGACGACACCGCCGGCATCGCCGACCTGATCCTGGAGGCACTGGGATGAAAGGGTTCGACAGCGTCATCATCGTCGACTGGTCCGCCGCCAACGACACCGGGCCGACGCCCAGGAAGGACGCCATCTGGCTCGGCGCGGTGCTGGGCGGGGCCGAGATCGCGCCGGAGTACCTGCGCAACCGCGACATCGCGATGGACCGGGTCACCGCGCTGATCCGGTCCGAGAGGGCGCTGGGGCGGCGGGTGATGGTCGGCTTCGACTTCCCCTTCGGCTACCCGGCAGGCTTTGCGGCGGCCCTCGTCGGCGAACCCGCGCCCCTGAAACTCTGGGACTGGCTGGCCGAGGCGCTGACCGATACGCCCCGGGGGAACACCCGCTTTGACCTTGCCGGGCAGATCAACGCGCGTCTCCCCGGGATCGGCCCCTTCTGGTTCAACGGCACCGCGCGGGACGTCCCCCACCTGCCTCGCAAGGGCAACGACCGGACGGCGGAGCACGGTCTGCCCGAACGCCGGCGGGCCGAGGAGCAGGCCAAGGGCACATTCACCTGCTGGCAGATGGGCGGCGCGGGGGCCGTCGGGGGGCAGGCGATGACCGGCATGGCCGCCCTCTCGCGCCTGCGCCGGGCGCTGCCCGAGGTGCGGGTCTGGCCCTTCGAGGAGGCCAAGGGCGACGTCCTGCTGGTCGAGGTCTGGCCCTCGCTGATCGACGCCGCCGTGAAGGCCGAGGGCGACCCCATCCGGGACCGGGCGCAGGTCCGGCTGCTCGCCCGGGCGCTGTCCCGGCTGGACGACGAGACGCTCGCGGGGATGCTGGACGTGGACTCGCCCGAGGAGGGCTGGATCCTCGGCCTGGGCCATGAGGACACCCTCGCCGGGGTGCTCCGCCCCGCAGAGAGCGCGCCGCTGACCCCGCCCCCGCTGTCGAACGACTGCTTCGCCCTGCCGCGCGGGACGGACTGGGTACCCGTGGACGCGGCCCTGGCACATCTGCGGGAGCATCTGGCAGCGGTGACCGGGACCGAGGCCGTGGCCACGGCCGACGCCGCCGGCCGCGTGCTGGCCGAGGATGCCGTCGCCCGCACCGCCAACCCGCCCGCCGCCAATGCCGCGGTGGACGGCTACGGCTTCGCGAACGGCCCGGAGCTGACCGGCCCCGTCACCCTGCCCCTGGCGCAGGGACGGGCGGCGGCCGGCGCGCCTTTCGGCGGAACGGTCCCGCCCGGCACGGCCCTGCGGATCCTCACCGGCGCGATCCTGCCCGATGGGGTGAACACGGTCGTGCTCGAGGAAGACACGACCACGGATGGCACCGCCATCGCCTTCCACGGCCCGCTCAAGCCCGGCGCCAACACCCGGAGGGCAGGCGAGGACGTGGCCGAAGGGCAGACCATCCTGCCCGCCGGGCGGGCCCTGACCGCCGCCGACCTCGCCCTCCTCTCGGCCGCGGGGGTGCGGCAGGTTCCGGCGCGCCGGCGGCTGCGGGTCGCGGTCCTGTCGACCGGGGACGAGGTGACGGACGGCGCGCCCGGGCCCGGGCGGATCGCCGATGCCAACCGGCCCATGCTGGCGGCGGTGCTGGCGCGCTGGGGCCACGACGTGGTGGACCTCGGCATCGCGCCGGACGACCGGGCCGCCATCGCGGACCGGCTGGATCGGGGCGCGGCCGAGGCCGACGCGATCCTCACCTCGGGCGGCGCCTCGGCGGGGGACGAGGACCACGTCTCGGCCCTGCTGACCGGCACCGGCAGTTTCGCGCTCTGGCGGATCGCGCTGAAGCCGGGGCGGCCGCTGGCGCTGGGGCTGTGGAACGGCGCGCCGGTCTTCGGCCTGCCCGGCAACCCGGTCGCCGCCTTCACCTGCACGCTTCTCTTCGCCCGGCCCGCCCTGTCGGTCCTCGCCGGCGCCGGCTGGACGGAGCCGCAGGGCTTCGAGGTGCCCGCCGCCTTCACCAAGGACAAGAAGCCGGGGCGGCGGGAATTCCTGCGCGCCAGGGTCCGCGACGGCCGTGCCGAAGTCTTCCGCTCGGAAGGCTCGGGCCGCATCTCGGGGCTCAGCTGGGCCGAAGGCTTCGTCGAGCTGCCCGACGGCGCCGCCACCATCGCTCCGGGCACCCCGGTGCGATTCATCCCTTTCGGGAGCTTCGGGCTGTGACCGTCGGGCGGGGCTTCAGCGAGGCCGAGCGTCGGGACGTCGCCGCGATCTACTGGGCCGCCTTCGAGGGCAAGCTGGGGCGGGTGCTGGGACCGCGGCGCAAGGCGATGGACTTCATCGCCCGCGTCGCCGACCCGGCCCACGCCCTGACCTTCCGCGATCCGGCGGGAGCGGTGCTGGGCGTCGCGGGGTTCAAGACGGCCCAGGGCGCCTTCGTCGGTGGCACGCTCGGAGACCTCGCGGCCTGCTACGGATGGGCCGGGGGCACGTTCCGGGGCCTGGTCCTCGGCCTGCTGGAGCGGGACACCGATGAGCGGCGCTTCCTCACCGACGGCATCTGCGTCACGGAGGGCGCCCGCGGCCGCGGCGTCGGCACCGCCCTTCTGGAAGGTCTGGCGCGGGAGGCCGCCGCGCGCGGCTACGGCGAGATCCGGCTCGACGTGATCGACCGCAACCCACGGGCGCGGGCGCTCTACGAACGGCGCGGCTTCGTGGCGGTGGCGCAGCAGGGGACCGGCCTCCTCGGCCCCGTCTTCGGGTTCCGGTCCGCGACGACCATGGTGCGGCGCCTGGCCTGAAGCGAGGAGGGGGCGCTGCCCCCCGGCCTTCGGCCTCCCCCCGAGGTATTTATGGCGAAAAGAGCGGGAGGACGCGCACCCTGATCCTCTTTTCGCTCCAAATACCTCGGGGGAGTCGCCGCAGGCGGCGGGGGCAGCGCCCCCTCCGCCCTATCCGAAGGTGCCGGCGACCCGCCCCAGAAGCATGAAGGCGCGGGCCGAGCGCGTCTCGGCGAGGGCCGCCAGTTCCTCGTCGCTCGCCCGTGGCTCGAAGCCGGCGAGAAGCTGGTCGAACCGGCGCAGGAAGTGGTGGGCGGTGTCGCGGAAGATCTGGTCCTCGCGCATCCGCCCCGTCGTCAGGGCCAGGCAGGAGCGGTCGCGCACGCCGCCGAGGGCCGCCACCTCGCGGCCGCGCTGGCCCTGCGCGAACTGGCGCCAGACCTCGGGCCGCGCCCGGTCGGGGCGCAGGTCGTCCATGTAGATGCCGTCCTGGCTCAGCAAGGTCAGCACGTCCTGCGCCGCCTGCACGAGCTGGCGCCCCTGCCGGTCCTTGAGCGCGCGGCGCAGGGCGGCGAATCCCTCCTCGTCCTCCTCGTTGTCGGGGAAGTTCAGCGCGCGGATCAGATCGGCGGCGGACAGCGGCGGGGCGCCGTCCCCGGGCGCGCTGCCGAGGGCGAGGCTGGGCTGGTCGCCGGTTTCGGCCAGGCGAAGCCCGCCGGCCGGCATCGGTGTCTCGGCCCGGCGGGTGGCGAAGGTGGCGAGGGCCGATTCGGTTTTCTGCGCCGCGCGGGCAATCTCGGTCAGCTTGCGCTCGACGCTCGAATTGACCGGGCCGCCGAGAACGGCCTTCTTGCGGTCCTC
>JAMWZF010000197.1:5464-5987 GCA_024304875.1 Paracoccaceae bacterium | reverse complement strand
CGAGAGGAGACGACCGATATGGCCGAGATCGAACGCGAGGCGATGGAATGCGACGTGGTGATCGTGGGCGCAGGGCCCGCGGGCCTCTCCGCCGCGATCCGGCTGAAGCAGATCAACGAGGATCTGAACGTCGTGGTCCTGGAAAAGGGCTCCGAGGTCGGCGCGCACATCCTGTCGGGCGCGGTCCTCGACACCTCGGGTCTCGACGCGCTGATACCCGACTGGAAGGAGAAGGGCGCCCCCGTCACCGTTCCGGTCCGCAAGGACAACTTCTACATGCTGGGCGAGGCCGGGCGCATCCGCGTGCCCAACTTCGCCATGCCGCCGCTGATGAACAACCACGGCAACTACATCGTCTCGATGGGCAACGTCTGCCGCTGGCTGGCCGAACAGGCCGAGGCCCTGGGGGTCGAGGTCTTCCCCGGCATGGCCTGCTCGGACATCGTCTGGGGCGAGAATGGTGAAGTGAAAGGCGTCGTCGCGGGCGAGATGGGCCTCGCCGCCGACGGCACCCCGGGGCCGC
>JAMWZF010000197.1:0-5454 GCA_024304875.1 Paracoccaceae bacterium | reverse complement strand
GGCTCCCTCTCCAAGCAGGTGATCGCCAAGTACGGCCTCGACGAGGGCGTCGAGCCGCAGAAATACGGCCTGGGCATGAAGGAGCTGTGGGAGATCGACCCCGCCAAGCACGCCGAGGGCACCGTCACCCACACGATGGGCTGGCCGCTGAACGGCAACGCCGGCGGCGGGTCTTTCATCTACCACCTCGACAACAACCAGGTCTACGTCGGCTTCGTCGTCCACCTGAACTACGAGAACCCGCACCTTTTCCCCTACATGGAATTCCAGCGGTTCAAGCATCACCCGATGGTGGCCGAGCTGCTGGAGGGGGGCAAACGCATCGCCTATGGCGCCCGCGCGATCACCGAGGGCGGCTGGCAGTCGATGCCGAAGCTGGTGGCCCCCGGCGTCGCCCTGCTGGGCTGCGCGGCGGGGATGGTCAACGTGCCGAGGATCAAGGGCAACCACAACGCCATGCTGTCGGGTATCGCCGCGGCGGACGCGGCTGCCGAAGCCATCGCGGCGGACCGGTCGGGCGACGAGCTGACCGCCTACGAGACCACGGTCCGGACCGGGGCCATCGCCAAGGACCTCAGACGGGTCCGGAACGTCAAACCGCTCTGGTCGCGCTATGGCCTCACCGCCTCCCTCGGCCTCGGCGGGTTCGACATGTGGACGAACAACCTCTTCGGCCTGTCCCTCCTCGGCACGCTGAAGCACGGCAAGTCCGACGCCGCCGCCACGGGCGAGGCATCCAAGTTCAAGCCGATCGACTACCCCAAGCCCGACGGCAAATTGTCCTTTGACCGGCTCACAAACGTCAGCTTCTCGTTCACCAACCACGAGGAAAGCCAGCCGGCGCACCTCAAGCTGAAGGACCCCAAGGTCCCGGTCGAGGTGAACCTGCCGAAATACGCCGGCCCCTCGGCCCGCTACTGCCCGGCCGGCGTTTACGAATTCGTGGAAAAGGACGGCAAGCCGGAGTTCGTCATCAACTTCCAGAACTGCGTCCACTGCAAGACCTGCGATATCAAGGATCCGACCCAGAATATCGTCTGGACGGTGCCGCAAGGCGGAGACGGGCCGAACTACCCGAACATGTGAGCGGGAACCCGCGATCTGTGAGAGCGGGCCGGTGGACAGTCCGGCGGGGGCGAGTCTAGGCTCCCCTCCGGCAGCCCAACAAGAGCAGGTCCCGCAGCCATGAAGAACCGTCTCGCGCGCCCCGCGCTTGTCGCCCTATTCGCCGGTCTGACCCTCGCCGCGCCCTTGCGCGCGCAGGAGGATATCGGCGCCTACCTCGCCGCCCGCGCCGCCGCCGGCCAGCTCGATTATGCCGCCGCCGGCCGGTACTTCGAGCAGGCGCTTCAGGGCGATCCCGACAACCCGGTCCTCCTCGATTCCTACCTCGCCGCCCAGATCGGCATCGGGGCCTTCGAGGAGGCGGCCCCGGCGGCCGAGCGGCTGACCGGCCTCGGCGTGCCGAGCCAGCTTGCGCACCTCGTCCGGCAGGTGAACGGCGCCGCCGCAGGCGACTGGCAGGCGGTGCAGGAGCGGATCGAGGCCGGAGAGGAGATCGGGCCCCTGGTCGACGGCCTCGCCCAGGCCTGGGCGCTGGTGGGCGAAGGGCAGATGACCGACGCCCTCGAAAGCTTCGACGCCGTGATCGAGACCGACGGGCTGCGGGCTTTCGGCCTCTACCACAAGGCGCTGGCCCTGGCCTCGGTCGGGGACCTCGAAGGCGCGAACGAGATCTTTGCCCTGCCGCCGACGCAAGGGATGCAGCGGACCCGCCGGTCCACCCTCGCGCAGGCCGAGATCCTGTCCCGTCTGGACCGCAACAGCGACGCCATTGCCCTGATCGACGCCGTCTTCGGAGAGGAACCGGACGCCGCCGTCGCGGACCTGCGCCGCCGGCTCGAGGCGGGCGAGCAGCTCGCCATGACCGTGGCCCCCACGGCGCTGGACGGACTGGCCGAGACCTACCTGTCGGTCGCCGGCGCGCTGGAGGGCGAGACGCCCGACGACTACACTCTCGTCTACGCCCGCGCGTCCCTCGCCCTGCGCCCGGCCGATGCCGACACCGTCCTTCTCACCGGCGAGCTGCTGGAGCGGATCGGCCGCTACGAGATGGCCGAGGCGACCTACCGGCAGATCGACCAGGACAATCCGGCCTTCCCCACCGCCGAGATGGGCCGCGCCGATGTCCTGCGCGAGGACGGCCGGCTCGAGGCCGCCGTCGAGGTGCTTCAGGCCCTCGCCCGCTCGCACCCGGACATGGCCGCGGTGCAGGTCGCGCTCGGCAACATGCTGCGCGAGGCCGACCGGCTGCAGGAGGCGGAAGCCGCCTATACCCGTGCCCTCGAGTCCTTTCCCGACGCCGAGCCGATGCGCTGGCTGACCCACTACATGCGCGGCATCGCCCGGCACCGGCTCGAGCTGTGGGAAGGGGCCGAAGCCGACTTCCGCGCCGCGCTCGACCTCGAACCCGGTCAGCCTCAGGTGCTCAACTACCTCGGCTATTCGCTGGTCGAGCGGGGCGAGAAGATGGACGAGGCGCTTCAGATGATCGAGGAGGCCGTCGCCCAGCGCCCGGACAACGGCGCCATCGTCGACAGCCTCGGCTGGGTCCTGTTCCGCATGGGCCAGTACGAAAAGGCCGTCGAACATCTCGAACACGCGGTGGAGCTTGAGCCGATGGAGGCGGTCATCAACGACCACCTCGGCGATGCGCTCTGGTCCGTGGGCCGCACCACCGAGGCCCGCTTCCAGTGGGAGCGCGCGCTGTCCCTCGACCTCGAGGAGGTCGACGCCGACCGCATCCGCGCCAAGCTGGACGAAGGCCTGGACGCCGTCCTCGCCCGCGAAGGCGAGGCCCCACTGGTCGAGGTGGCCGATGAAGACGGTTGATACCCCCCTCCGCCCCGGCGAGATCCTCAAGGTCCTCGCCCCCGCCAAGGTCAACCTGACCCTGCACGTCACCGGCCAGCGGGCCGGCGGATACCACGATCTCGACAGCCTCGTGGTCTTCACCGGCATCGGCGACACGATCACCGCACGGGCGGCGACGGACCTGTCACTGTCGGTTTCGGGACCCTTCGCGATGGGCGTGCCCGCCGACAGCCGCAACCTCGTGATTCAGGCGGCCGAGGCCCTGCGCCAGAAGTCCGGCCAGGACCTCGGCGCCGCGCTGACGCTGGAAAAGGCCCTGCCCCACGCGGCCGGCCTCGGCTCGGGCTCTTCCGACGCGGCGGCCGTGCTCGAACTTCTCGCCGGTCTCTGGCAGGTGCCAGAGGTGGCGATCACCGACCCGCTGGCGCTCTCCCTCGGCGCCGACGTTCCGGTCTGCATGGCCCAGCCCAAGGCGATGCGGATGCGCGGCATCGGCGAGCGGCTGTCCTATGCGCCGAAGCTGCCGGACTGCGCCATGGTGCTGGTGAACCCGGGTATCGAGGTGCCGACCGACAAGGTCTTTGCCGCACTCAAGACCCGGTCGAACCCGGCGATGGAGGAGATCCCCGAGGGCATGGACTTCGAAGGCTTCGCCGCCTGGCTGAACCGCCAGCGCAACGACCTGACCGAGGCCGCGGTGAGCTTCGCCCCTCGGATCGGGCAGGTGCTGGACAAGCTCAAGCGCCAGTCCCTCGTCCGCTTCGCCGGCATGTCGGGCTCGGGCGGGACCTGCATCGGCCTGGTCAAGGACATGGACCACGCCCGCCGGGTCGCCCGCGCGATCCAGGTGGCCGAGATGTCCTGGTGGGTCGTCCCTGCGCCGATGCTGCAGTAGGGAAGTCCGCATCGGACTTCCCCGGGAAAGCCGCCTCGGCTTTCCCTCACACCAGCCGCGCCACCACGTAGTCGGCCAGGTCGGTCAGCACCTCGCGGAACTCCCCCTCCGGCAGCACCTTCAGCGCCGCCTTGGCCTTGTCGGCCCAGCCCCGGGCGTCGTCCCGCGCCGCCGCCAGCGCGCCGTGGCGGTGCAGGATGTCCAGCGCCTCGTGCAGATCGCTCGGCGCCTGCTCGCCCCGCCCGATGGTGCGCAGCCAGAACTGGCGTTCGTCCCCGGAGGCGACGGCAATGGCCTTGATCACCGGCAGGGTCAGCTTCCGCTCGCGGAAATCGTCGCCGATGTTCTTGCCGATCTCGCCGCCCGCGCCGTAGTCCAGCAGGTCGTCCGCGATCTGGAACGCGATGCCGAGCGCGTCGCCGTAGTCGAAGAGGGCGCGGGTGACGGCCTCGTCCTGCCCGGCGATCACGCCCCCCACCTCGGCCGCGGCCGAGAACAGGGCGGCGGTCTTGCCGCGCACGATCTTCAGGTAGGTCTCTTCCGTCGTCCGGATGTCCCGCGCCGCGGTCAGCTGCAGCACCTCGCCCTCGGCAATCGTGGCCGAGGCATTGGCGAGGATGTCGAGCACCCGAAGCGACCCCGTCTCGACCATCAGCTGGAACGACCGGGCGAAAAGGTAGTCGCCGACAAGCACGCTCGACTGGTTGTCCCACAGCAGGTTCGCCGTCGGTCGGCCCCGGCGCTGTTCGCTCTCGTCCACCACGTCGTCGTGCAGCAGGGTCGCGGTGTGGATGAACTCCACCGTCGCGGCCAGCTTGACGTGCCCCTCGCCGTCGTAGCCGCACATCCGTGCCGCGGCGAGGGTCAGCATGGGCCTGAGCCGCTTGCCGCCCGCATCGACGAGGTGGCGGGTCACCTCGGGAATCCGCGGCGCGTTCTCGGAGGCCATCCGCTCGGCGATCAGCCGGCCCACGGCCTCCAGATCATCGGCCAGCATCCCGGCCAGGCGTTCGTGAGGTTTCGTCGCGGCTTCATCAAGAGACATGAGAATATCGTCACCTGCTCGACATCGCCCACCGGGGGGCCTTATCTGAAGATCATGCTCGAACTGCTTCGCACCAACGACCCGACCGTCCTCGCCTTTGCCAAGGCGCTTCTGGACGGGGAGGGTATAGAGACCTTCGAATTGGACGTAAACATGAGTGCCCTCGAAGGGTCCATCGGCATCTTGCCGCGGCGGCTGATGGTCCGGCGGGACGACCACGCCCAGGCGGTGCGGGCGATGCGGGACAATGACATCGACCTCGGCCAATGACCTGACCCGCGACGCCTTCCTCGGCGGGCGGGTCCACCTCTGGCAGCCGAAGGCCGGCTTCCGGTCCGGGATCGACGCCGTTCTGCTGGCCGCCGCCGTCCCGGCGCAGGCCGGGGACAGCGTGCTCGACCTCGGCTGCGGGGCGGGCGCGGCCGGGGCCTGCCTCATGGCGCGGGTGCCCGGCATCGCGGTCACCGGAATCGAGATCCAGCCGGCCTACGCCGCCCTCGCCCGACGCAACGGCCTGGCCGAGGGGGTTCAGGCCGACCTGGCCGACCTCCCCGCCGGGCTGCGGCAGCGCAGTTTCGCCCACGTGATGATGAACCCGCCCTACTTCGACCGGACCGGCTCCTCGCCGGCGCCCGATTCG
>JAMWZF010000196.1 GCA_024304875.1 Paracoccaceae bacterium | reverse complement strand
AGAGACAGGCCCGGGGGCGCGCGCAAGGCTCAGACGCGCTGTCGCGGCAGACCTGTGCCGATCATGGAGTCGCGGGTGACGAGGGCGGCGAGCGCGGTCTCGTCAAGGCTTTCGGTGCCCAGAGGCCGCGCCGGCAGGACGATGTAGCGCTTGTCAGCGGTACTGTCGTGGACCCGGACGGTGACATCGTCCGGCACCGCGAGGCCGAATTCGGCCAGGACCTTGCGCGGCTCGCGGACCACGCGGCTGCGATAGGCGCGGGACTTGTACCAGTCGGGGGAGAGGCCGAGCAGGTTGCGCGGGTAGCACGAACAGAGGGTGCAGACGATGACGTTGTGGACCTGGTCCGTGTTCTCGACGGCAATCAGCTGCAACGCGCCGATGTCGAAGCCCATCTCCCGGCTGGCGGCGCCGGCGTCGTCCAGCAGGCGGGCCTTGAAGGCGGGGTCGGTCCAGGCGCGCGCGACGACGGCCGCGCCGTCGGCCGGGCTCCGTGCGTCCATGGCCGCGACCTGGGAATTGACCTCGGCCGCCGTGGTCACGCCCTTCTCGATCAGAAGCTCGCGGACCGCGATCTCCATTTGCTGCCAGTAGGTCAGCGGATGATCGTCGTCGGCCCGGTAGGGGTGGCCCGACGGCGAGAGATGGTCGTGGTGGTCATGGGGCATCGGCGGGCTCCAGCCAATGTGCGAAGATCTCGGCGTCGATGGTGTCGGCGGGGTGGGCCGTGTCCGGCCCCCAGACCTCCGCCATCGTGAACCGGACGCGCACCAGGTCCACGGTGCCGCCCGGCAGGCCGTAGGCCAGCTTCTCGGGATTGCCGGTGGGCCCGAGGCCGCGTTCGATCACGCCGCGCTTGCCGCGCAGGTAGGCCGGCGTGCGGATGTGGCCCGGGGGCCAGTGCGACTTGACGCGGACGTGGTCAGCCATCGGCCTGGGCGTTCCCGTAGGTCGGCCCCCGGGCGGCGACCTCGGCCATGCGGGTGCCGATCTCGTCCAGGGTCAGGGTGCCGCTTTCCACGAGGTTCTGGGTCACCGCAGCGATCCAGCGCTCGTAGTAGGTCATGGTCTCGAAGGCCTCCTCGCCCATGTCCTCGATCGCGCGGCGCAGGCCGTCGACGGTGAAGAGACCCTTGGTGGAGCACAGGACCATCAAGGCGTCGACCCGCTTCTCCCAGAGCGCGTAGTCGTGGTCGCCCGGCAGGACGGGGCCGGCGGCGTCGCCGCCCATGTCGTGCCAGCGGCGGCCGGGGTGATCGAGGGGATCGGTCATGCCCGCAGGCTAGGCCCGGGCGCGGGGACTGTCGAGCCTCACTCTTCCTCGCCGTCCGGGTCGATCAGCGTGATCTCGCCCCGTTCGGCGGTGTCGCGGATGGCGGTCACGACCGATGCCATTGCGGCCTCTCCCTCGGATTTCTTCACCTTGCCCCTTTCGGCCATCTCTTCGCGCAGGCTTTCGGCCATGCGCTTGGACATGTTGTCGAGCATGAACTCGGCGGCGGCGGCCCCGGCCTCGCTGCCGGCGGAGCCGGCGATCAGGGCGGTGATGAGGTCGGAATTGTCGATCAGGCGCAGGACCTTGGGCAGGTCGGCGGGCTGCACGCGGTGGGGGATGTCCTCGAAGGTGAAGATCGCGCGGCGCACCTCCTCCGCGAACTTGGGATCCTCCTCGGTCAAGCCGGCGAGCAGGTCCTCGCGCGTGTCGGTGGAGGCGACGTTCAGGATCGCACCGACGCGCGGGGCCGGGGCCGCGGCGAAGGCGCCGACCCTGGTCGAGACGTAGTCCTTGACCAGCGCCACGCCGATGCTGTGCACCGTGGTGGGAGAGATCCTTTGCGTCCGACTGACGGCGAGGGCGATGCGGCGGGCGTCGGCGCCGGGCAGGGCGGCCAGGAGGTCCGCCGCGCGTGCCGTCGGCAGCTTGGACAGGACCACGGCGGCCACCTCCGTCGCCTCGCTGTCCATGATCTTCAGCAGGGTGTCCTTGGACTGCTCCACGATCGCCGGCCAGGGGTCGGCGACGCCAACGCCGACCTCGATCCTGAGGCGCGCCATCGCCTCCTCGCTGATGTGACCCTCGAGCGCGCGAAGGGCGGCCTCGGCCGAGCCGGGCGCCGCCATGCCGACGCTGTCCAGCGCCTCGATGAATTCGCTGGCCACGGCGTCAACCGTACCCTTGTCCACCAGTCGCAACTGGGCGAGTTCGCGGGTCAGCTTGAGTTGCACGTTGTCGGGTAGCCGGTCGAGCGGCAGGCGCCGCCCGTCGGCCAGGAGCATCTGGACGATCATCGCGGCCTTGCGCTCTCGCGTCAGCGGGGCGGTCCCGCTGGGAACCAGACCAGAGGGTGGAGACATGTCGCGCCTTCTATCGAACCTCGTCCGGTTGTGGCGAGTAACCGGTGAAGAAAGCGCTAAGCGGGGCCGGATAATGCGGACCCGAAGGAGAATTGGCCGATCAGCTCGTGGTGATCGGCACGCAGGTGCCGGTTTCGGCGTCCATGACGGAGCCTTCGGCGCAGGTCATCGTCTCTTCCGTCTGCGAGGCGCAGGTGGGCGAGGCGAGGGCAAGGGCGGGTGCGAGCAGCAGGGCAAAGGCAGCAGTCAGGATCCTCAGGGTCACGTGAACGTCCTCCGGTTGCGATCTCACATCAGCGTATCAGCGCCTGCCCATGGGTCAATTCACGGATCCGGGATGGGTGAAGCGGATCGACAGGCGGCGCAGTTCGGCGGCCGTTTCGGGCGACAGACTGCCCAAGTCTGCCGTCAGATTGTGCAGTTCCTCGGCCAGACCGGTCAAAGACGCCGCCTCCTCGTCGGCAAATTCGCGGTCGCCGCGCGCAAAGCTGCAGACCGAGCGCGAGCCGCCGGTGTCGGTTGCAAAGCAGATGCCATAGGCCAGGCCGTGCGCCGCGGCCTCGGCCAGAACGCCGGCGTCGTCGAGGTCGGCCAGCTGCGACCAGCGGACCTGACCGGTATTCTCGAACCCCCAACGCACCGTGGGGTCAAGCATGACGAAACCTTTCTTGGAGTAGATATCCATCCATTCGGGCGCGTAGGTCTGAAAAAGGTAATCAGGGGTCGCGTACTTCACATGGAAGGCAAGAGCGAAGCCGGCGGGGCAGCGAGTCTCGAGGTCTTGAAGAATTGCCTGAATTCTGGCTTGTCGCATGTGTATCGCCCTTCTTCCGTTCGCTTGAAGGTTGATTAAACCGACACTGAAGACCTAAATTCACACAGCCAACAATGCACCCGACATGTCCCCATCCGTCAAGCTGGGGATCGACGCACCCGGATCAACCACCTCGAGATGCTCAGTCTGATCGATACAGCTTCGTTCGAGAAGCTAGCGCCGGCAGGTTTCTACCTCGCACTGCGGGTGGGCTTCGCATTTCCGATGGTGGAGGTGAACCGGCTGCCCGAGGAATGGGTCGCTCATTACACCGCCGAGCGGCTCATGCTGTCCGATCCGGTGATCCAGTGGGTCTATGCCAACACCGGGGCGACCCGCTGGAACGACATCGCTCGGCCGGACCCGCGCGGAGTCATGGCGATGGCCGCCAATCATGGCCTCGTGCACGGGGCCGCGGTGTCGTTTCACGACGCGGTCAGCGGGGCGGAGCGGTCCTTCGGGTCCTTCGCGCGCGGCGACCGGCCGTTTGACCCGGGCGAGTTGGACATCCTGCATCATCGGGTTGCGGACCTGCATCGACGCGCGTCGCCGCCGACCAACATGACCGAGGCGGAGCTGGAAGCGCTGCGCATGGTGCGCGACGGGATGCGCGCAAAGCAGATGGCCCATTCTCTCGGAATCAGCGAAGGCGCCGTCAAGCAGCGGCTGCGCAATGCCAAACGCAAGTTGGGAGCCCGCACCAGCAGCCAGGCCGCCGCGGATGCTCAGGCCTTCGGGCTGCTGTGACCGATTACGCATGCTTTACGCTCGCCTTTCGTGATTTATATGGCGATAAGACAACTAAAAGATCACTTTTCTTAACAATCGTCTCGATCTGTTGCTACATGAACTCTCCATAAAGGAGAAGCATCATGCAACTCGTCACCTTCAAATTGTCGGACCTGCACCTGCACGGCTCAGCGTTCTTCGACTACCTCGCCCTTCGCAAGACGTTCTTCGTCGACGGGCTCGGGTGGGATATCCCCCACGATGATACCCACGAAATGGATCAATACGACAATCCGACAGCCTGGTACTCTCTGGTCTTGCGGGGCGGCCGGGTCGTCGGCGGCGCCCGCTGTCAGTCGACGAAGGCGCGGTGGGGGCAGCACACCTACATGCTGGGCGACGCCTACGCCGGAAAGCTCGGAGACATCCCGGCCGACGTGATGGCAGAAGAGGTCGCCAGCGACGCCGTCTGGGAATGCACCCGCCTGGTGATTTCCGACGCGGTCACAACCCAGGCGGAGCGGTCGCGCTGTCTGCAGCTGATCTGCGACGGGCTGGTCTCGGTCGCGGCCGAGAACGGCGCCGAGCGGCTGATGTCGCTGTCGCCCCTCAGCCTCGTGCGGGCACTGCGCCAGCTGGGCTTTGCGGCCGAACGGATCGGCGCGCCCTACCGAAACGAGGGCGACGGTCGGCGGTATGCGGTGCTGCAGATGCCGACGGCCGAGCGGATGGCTCCGACGCGGCCGATCCCGGCGGCAACCCATGCCCCGCAGCCGATGGCCGTCCACGCTCCCGTCGCGGCCTGATCTTCGGACGCTGGGGGACAGTCATGCGAACGGCCCCGCGGGGCCGGACCTCTCACGCCTTTGTGCCGAACACCCGGGCGAAGATCGTCTCGACGTGTTTGGTGTGATAGTCCATGTCGAACTTCTCGTTGATGGCGTCGGTGCCAAGGGCGGCCACGACCTCTTCGTCGGCGAGAAGCAGGTCCCGGAAATCCAGCCGCTCTTCCCAGACCTTCAGGGCGTTGCGCTGAACCATGGCGTAGGCGTTCTCTCGGCTGACGCCCGCCTGGGTAAGCGCGAGAAGGACGCGCTGTGACATGACCAGGCCCGGAAACCTGTTCATGTTCTCGAGCATGTTCTCGGGGAAGATCAGCATCTTGTCGATCACGCCGGCCAGGCGGTTCAGCGCGAAGTCGAGCGTGACGGTCGCATCCGGCCCGATCATTCTTTCGACCGAGGAATGAGAGATGTCCCGCTCGTGCCAGAGCGCGACATTTTCCATCGCCGGGATCACCGCCATGCGGACCAGCCGGGCAAGGCCGGTGAGGTTTTCGGTCAGGACAGGGTTCTTCTTGTGCGGCATCGCGCTGGAGCCCTTCTGGCCCATCGAGAAGAACTCCGCCCCCTCGAGTACCTCGGTGCGCTGCATGTGGCGGATCTCGATCGCGATGTTCTCGATCGAGGATGCGATCACGCCGAGGGTAGCGAAGAACATCGCGTGCCGGTCGCGCGGGATGACCTGGGTCGAGATCGGCTCGGGCGTGAGGCCGAGCTTGGCGCAGACGTGCTCCTCGACGCGCGGGTCGATATTGGCGAAGGTGCCGACGGCGCCCGAGATGGCGCCGGTGGCAACCTCGGCGCGGGCATTGGCCAACCGGGTCCGGTTGCGGTCCATCTCGGCGTAGAAGCGGGCGAAGGTCAGGCCCATCGTCGTCGGCTCCGCGTGGATGCCGTGGGACCGGCCGACGCGCACCGTGTCCTTGTGCTCGAACGCCCGTTTCTTCAGCGCGGCCAGCACCTTGTCGACGCCTTCGAGCAGCAGGTCGGACGCGCGGACCAGCTGGACGTTGAGGCAGGTATCGAGCACGTCGGACGAGGTCATGCCCTGGTGCACGAAGCGGGCCTCGTCGCTGCCCACGTGCTCGGCGAGGTGGGTGAGGAAAGCGATGACGTCGTGCTTGGTGACGGCCTCGATCTCGTCGATGCGGGCGACGTCGAACTCCACGTCCTTCGCCTTCCAGACCGCCTCGGCGTTCTCGCGCGGAATGACCCCCAGGTCGGCCATCGCGTCGCAGGCGTGGGCCTCGATCTC
>JAMWZF010000195.1 GCA_024304875.1 Paracoccaceae bacterium | reverse complement strand
GACGGCAGCACGCAGGCGCAGCGGATGACGAAGGGCCAGCGGGCCATCGTCAGGCGCAGGCAGTCGCGCAAAAGAGCCACCTCGCGGACCAGCAGGTCCGACGACCGGTCCTGCAGTCGGGCCGCGAAGTAGTAGGTGCCGCCGGGGGCGCGCAGGCGTCGAAACTCGCTCATCGCCCGATCCTGGCCCTGGTCCGGTTAAGGCGGGGTTAAGGGGGACGGAGGGGGACGGTGGGCCCGGACCCACTCCCCCCCGCGGTCAGCTGCGCCGCAGCCGGATCACCACGTCGACCTTCGCGATCTCGGCCCCGTCGGGGGCTTTGGGAAGGCGCGAGATCTGCAGTTCCTCGGCGGGCGCATCGGTCAGCGCCGCCGTGTCTTCCCAGAAGAAGTGGGGATGATCCGACATGTTGGTGTCGAAGTAGCTGCGGGTGCCGTCCACCACGATCTCGCGCAACAGGCCCGCGTCGCAGAACGCCCGAAGGGTGTTGTAGACGGTGGCGAGCGAGACCTTGTCGCCGGTCCGCACCGCCGCCTCGAAGAGGCTCTCGGCGGTCACATGCCGGTCCTGCCCGTCGCCGACCAGAAGCTCGGCCAGGGCCACACGCTGACGCGTCGGCCGCAGGCCGGCACTTGCCAGCCAGGCAGTCCCCTGGCCCTGCCCGGTCGCAGGCGCGTGGTCCGTCATGGTCTTACCTTGATCATCACCGACATACTAAATGCCTTTCCGCCCCGGTTTCAATCGTCAGCGCGCATCCCGGCGGCCCACTTGCCCTCTCGCGCCGGCGGGTGCTAGAGGCAAGGACCGAACTGACGCCCGCCCAGAAAGGGAGCCGCATGGCCGACTATCCGCGCCACTTCGACCGAGACGACCTGCTCAAATGCGCCCGGGGCGAGCTCTTCGGCCCCGGCAACGCGCAACTGCCCGAACCGCCGATGCTGATGATGGACCGGATCACCGACATCTCGGCCGACGAAGGCGCCTACGGCAAGGGCCACGTCGTGGCCGAGTTCGACATCACGCCGGACCTGTGGTTCTTCGACTGCCACTTCCCCGGCAACCCGATCATGCCCGGCTGCCTCGGGCTCGACGGCTGCTGGCAGCTGACCGGCTTCAACCTCGGCTGGCGCGGCTGGACCGGGCGGGGCTACGCCCTCGGCGTCGGCGAGGTGAAGCTGACCGGCATGGTCCGCCCCGACCGCAAGATGCTGACCTACCGGATCGACTTCACCAAGGCCGTCCAGACCCGCCGCCTGACCATGGGCGTCGCCGACGCCGTGGTCGAGGCCGACGGCGAGGTGATCTACCAGGTCAAGGACATGAAGGTCGCGCTGAGCGAGAGCTGAGTCAGCCTTCACCGACTCGCGGACAGAACCGCCGCCGGCAGCGTTTGGTCGAGTGTCACCGCATCGGCGACTCAGATCGGTGGACGGTGGTCGACCGGCCTCCATCATGCATGTCACCCGAAGTGAGAAAGACGCGACGAAGGACGTCACTGCGCCAGCACCCGCATATGGCAGCCACCCGTGCGAATGGATGCAGGGCCGCTGATGCGGACCGGGCGCGACGCCGGTCTTCGGCGCGCGCCCGGTCCGGGCTCCTGTCGACCGCGGCCTACACCCTTGTCAGGTGACGGTGCGCTTGCGCCGGGCAAATGCCCCGAAGCCGACCAGGGCCAGACCCAGCATCGGCAGGGAAGCCGGCAACGGAACGACCGAAATGCTCGACGGAATCTCGCCATAGACGATGTCGATCGAGGCGCTGCCGATCGTCGTTCGACCGAAGTATGAATAGAAGTTGATCGTGTAGATACCTTCCGTCTGAGGATCGAATCCGGCGGGTTCGAAAAAGCCGAGGTTCCACGAATTCTGCGCAACCTGACTGGTCGCAATCAGGGCCGCGTATTCTGCGAAGTCCGCGGCAACCGTACCGCCCCCGTCGGGTGTGGCATTCGTCCCGATGGCGTGATCGGCAAACAACACATTGATCGGATCGAACTCCACGAAATCGGTACCGGCCGTAGGATCATAGTCGATCTGCAGCAGGTAGGTGAGATCGTCGAGATCATCGAATGCATCGGAGATCATGTTCTGAGGATCCGTATTCACCGACCACTCGAAGTTGAACGCCGAGAAACCTGCGTCGGGATTGCTCGCATCGGGGCTGAACGTATAGGTGCGGTCCCCGTCGTAATTGAACGTATTCTGGGGAAGACCCGCGAGATCGTACCGCAACTTGGCCCGTAAACCGAGTTCGAAGGTGTCAAAAGCTCCGTCGCCGGAGAAACTCCCGTTGGCGTTGCCGGATCCGAAAATGATGCCCGGCGTGACCAGTCCGGTACTGTTCAAACTCGCCGCGGTTGCACCAGATGCGGCCAGGACCATTCCTGTCGCAAGTCCGAGAATTACCTTCATTTTCGTCCCCCCCTTGGGTTCGCGCATTTTTTCAATGTTTTTTTGCAAGGCCCTGCGCAAAGTATCTTGCAGCTGCGATGGTCGCGCACACGGGTGATGCGGTCAACCTTTTCTCATGACCCTGCGGCGGCCGCTCCGCAGATGGCGTCCCGGGTCGCGCGCGGGGCGTTTGCCGCAAGACGGTGCGAGAGTGAGCCCGGGTGGTCGTCGCCCTCGGCGGCGCAGCAGGGACGATGGACATAGGGTCCGAAGCCCAGGCTGAACCTTGACCCCCAGACCCTTTCACCTCTCCTGCGCCCCCTTCCCCGCGATGATCTTGTCCCGGAACTTCTCGATCCGGGCCGCCCGGGTCTCGGCCTTCTTGGCCTGCCCGAGGTTGAACAGGTAACTCCGCTGCCGCCCCGGGGTCAGGGCCTCCCAGGCCTCGGCCAGTTCGATGTCGGCGTCGAGGGCGTCCAGCAGCTCCTCGGGCACCTCGAACGCACGCTCCACCTTCTCGGGCACGATCCCCTTCTCGGCGTAGCCCACGGCCTCGGCGATGTAGGCGCGGATCAGCGCCTCCATCTCCTCCGGCCCGTCATTCGAGGTGAAGCGGATCATGTCCGGGTTCTGGGTGTTCTCGCCCTGCCGCTCCAGCACGCCCTCGGGGTCTTTCAGCAGCGCCGCCTTGAAGAAGGACAGGCGGAAGTCCTCACGGAACGCCCCGATGATGCAGATGTTGCGCCCCGCGGCCATGTAGCAGGGATGCGCCCATTTGACGTGCTCCTCGAGACCGGCCTCGAGGGCGATCCGGCGCAGGGCCAGCAGCCCCTCCCGCCAGCGCACGGTCGAGCAGTCCGGCGTGTCGAACCGGTCGCAGCGGCCGCAGCCGCGGGTGAAATAGTCCTCGATGTCGGTGATCATCATGGCGCGGCGCTCCGGTCCTCGGCCCGAATTTCATAACCCATTGGTTATCAGTTCGTCAAGTCCGCCCGCCCCCGTTGCCCTTGGCCCCGTCAGACCTTACACGGGACCAGAGCAGGCAAAGGGGAGGCCGCATGCGCCGTGTCGGACCGAAGGTGCGCCCATGAGACGGGTCGTCGTAACCGGGCTGGGGATCGTCTCGCCCATCGGGAACAATGCCGATGAGGTGACCGCCAGCCTCAAGGCCGGAACCAGTGGCATCGAGGCCGTGCCGGTGATGACCGAGCGCGGGTTCCGCAGCCAGATCGCGGGCACGCTCAAGATCGACGTGGCCGAGCACGTCGACAAGCGGGCGCTGAGGTTCATGGGGCCGGGGGCGGCCTATGCCCACATCGCCATGGCCCAGGCCATCGCCGACGCGGGCCTGGACGAGGACGTGGTGGTGAACCCGCGCACCGGGCTGATCGCGGGGTCAGGCGGGCCCTCGACCTCGGCCATGTTCGACGCCCACCAGACGGTGCTGGAGAAAGGCTCGCCCAAGCGGATCGGGCCCTTCGCGGTGCCGAAATGCATGTCCTCGACCATCAGCGCCAACCTCGCCACGGCCTTCCGGATCAAGGGGATCAACTTCTCGATCACCTCGGCCTGCTCCACCTCGCTGCACTGCATCGGGATCGCGGCGCAGCAGATCGCCTACGGGGTGCAGGACACGATGTTCGCCGGCGGAGGCGAGGAACTGGATTGGACGCTCTCCTGCCTCTTCGACGCGATGGGGGCGATGTCGTCCAAGTACAACGACACGCCCACCAAGGCCTCGCGCGCCTTCGACGCCGGGCGGGACGGCTTCGTCATCGCCGGCGGCGGCGGGATCGTGGTGCTGGAATCGCTCGACAGCGCGCGGGCCCGGGGGGCGAAGATCTATGCCGAAGTCACCGGCTTCGCCGCCACATCGGACGGGCACGACATGGTCGCGCCGTCGGGCGAGGGCGGCGAGCGGGCCATGCGCGGCGCCCTGGCCACCCTGCCCGAAGGCCGCAAGGTCGACTACATCAACGCCCACGGCACTTCGACGCCCGTCGGCGACGTGGGCGAGGTCGAGGCGGCCCGCCGGGTCTTCGGCGGCACCGTGCCCCCGATCTCCTCGACCAAGTCGATGACCGGCCACGCCCAGGGCGCGGCGGGCGCGCTCGAGGCGATCTTCTGCCTCCTGATGCTCGACCAGGACTTCATCGCCCCCTCGATCAACGTCGAGACGCTGGACCCGGCGCTCAAGGAGGGCGAGATCGCGACAAGGCTGGTCGAGAACGCGGGCCTCGACACCGTGATGACCAACTCCTTCGGCTTCGGCGGCACCAACGGCTCGATGCTGTTGTCGCGGGTCCGGGAGGGCGACGCATGACGATCACCCTCGAGGGCAAGAGGGGCCTCATCATGGGCGTCGCCAACGACCGCTCCATCGCCTGGGGGATCGCCAGCGCGATGCACGCGGCGGGAGCCGAACTGGCCTTCTCCTACCAGGGCGAACAGCTGGAACGGCGGGTGCGGCCCCTGGCCGAGGGGATCGGCAGCGACTTCCTCGTCGAGGCCGACGTCACCAACGACGAGATGATGGACGCCTGCTTCGCGCAGGTGAAGGAGCGCTGGGGCACGATGGACTTCGTGGTCCACGCCATCGCCTTCTCCGACAAGACCGAACTGACGGGGAGGTTCACCAACACCTCCCGCGCCAACTTCACCAACTCGCTGAACATCTCGTGCTATTCGTTCATCGACGTGGCGCGGCGGGCGGCCGAGCTGATGCCGGACGGCGGCTGCGCCCTGACCCTGACCTACCAGGGCAGCCAGAGGGTGATCCCCTACTACAACGTGATGGGCGTCGCGAAGGCCGCGCTCGAGGCCTCGACCCGCTACCTCGCCAACGACCTCGGCCCCCAGGGTATCCGGGTCAACGCCATCTCGCCCGGCCCGATGAAGACCCTCGCCGGGGCGGCCATCGGCGGCGCGCGCAAGACCTTCAAGCATACCGCCGAGAACGCGCCCCTGCGGTCCAACGCGACGCTGGAGGCGGTGGGCGGCACCGCGGTCTGGCTGGCCTCGGATGCCGGCGCCTATACCTCGGGCGAGGTGGTCCACGTCGACGGCGGCTACCACATCATCGGCATGCCCAAGCCCGAGACCCTCTGACCCGGCGGTCGGTGGGTCAGGACCAACTTCACCCGGCGCCCGGGTCATCGGGCCGTCCGCGGGACGTCGAAGGTCCGGAAGATGCGTTTTTTGGCCAGAATGAAGAGGGAAGCGCGCTCCTCCCCTTCATTCTGGCAAGCAAACGCACTGGCGCGACACCGGCCCCGAGGCGGGCCACCCGGGGCGGCGCGCCCGCGAGGCGGGTCTTGACCCGGGCCCCGCCGCGGGCCACCCCGTCGCCGTCATGACCCTGCCCATCGCCCCGCTGCTGCCCGTGCTGTGCCGGACCCTTCTCTCCGAGGGGCGCGCCGTGCTGCAGGCGCCGCCGGGGGCGGGCAAGACCACCGGGGTGCCGCTGGCCCTGGCCGATGCCCTGCCGGCGGGCAGGATCGTCATGCTGGAGCCCCGCCGCCTCGCCGCGCGCGCCGCCGCCGAGCGGCTGGCCGAGAGTCTGGGCGAGCCGCTCGGCCGGTCCGTCGGCTACCGGATGCGGGGCGAGAGCAGGGCGGGCGCCCGGAT
>JAMWZF010000194.1 GCA_024304875.1 Paracoccaceae bacterium | reverse complement strand
GGAATGGGCGAAAGCGAAGACGGACGAGAGCTTCTGGGCCGAGATCGGGCATCTCAACACGCACTACACGGGCCGTCCGTCACCGCTCTATTTTGCGGAGCGCCTGACCGAGCATCTCGGCGGCGCGAAGATCTACTTCAAGCGCGACGAGCTGAACCACACCGGCGCGCACAAGATCAACAACGTGCTCGGCCAGATCATCCTCGCCCGCCGGATGGGCAAGACCCGGATCATCGCGGAAACGGGCGCCGGCCAGCACGGCGTCGCCACCGCCACCGTCTGCGCCAAGTTCGGGCTGAAGTGCGTCGTCTACATGGGCGCCCACGACGTCGAGCGGCAGAAGCCGAACGTGTTCCGCATGAAGCTTCTCGGGGCCGAGGTGATCCCGGTGACGAGCGGACGCGGCACGCTCAAGGATGCGATGAACGACGCCCTGCGGGACTGGGTGACCAACGTGCGCGACACCTTCTACTGCATCGGCACCGTCGCCGGCCCGCACCCCTATCCGGCGATGGTCCGCGACTTCCAGTCGATCATCGGAAAGGAAGCCAAGGAGCAGATGATGGCCGCCGAGGGCCGGAACCCCGACACGATCATCGCCGCGATCGGCGGCGGGTCGAACGCCATGGGGCTGTTCTACCCCTTCCTCGACGACAAGGAGGTCCGCATCATCGGCGTCGAGGCCGGCGGCAAGGGCGTGAACGACAAGATGGAGCATTGCGCCTCGCTCACCGGCGGGCGCCCCGGCGTGCTGCACGGCAACCGGACCTACCTGCTTCAGGACGATGACGGGCAGATCCTCGAAGGGTTCTCGATTTCGGCCGGTCTCGATTACCCCGGCATCGGGCCCGAGCATTCCTGGCTGCACGACATCGGCCGCGCCGAGTACGTGTCGATCACCGACAAGGAGGCGCTGGAGGCCTTCCAGCTGTCCTGCGAGACGGAAGGCATCATCCCGGCGCTGGAGCCGTCGCACGCGCTGGCCCATGTCATGAAGATCGCGCCCGAGCTGCCCGCGGACCACATCATCTGCATGAACATGTGCGGCCGGGGCGACAAGGACATCTTCACCGTGGCCCGCCACCTCGGCTGGGACATGGGGATGGGCGACTGACCGCCAAGGCGAGGTCGTGGGGATCCGGGCGCGGGCCGGTTCGCGGGGGCGGACCGGCCCTTTTTGCCGGTGGCCGGATCGGATCCTGACGGGTGCCCCCGGGCGCGGTCCAGCGGGTCTGCCATCCGGCGCTCGGGGTCCGGCGCTCCGCCCGCCCGTGCCATGCCATTGTTAACAAATGATGAAACGCCGGAACGGATCGGCCGCCGCGGGCATAAACCAGGGTTTATGCGGGTATGACCGACGGCCGATTTCGGGCCGATAAACGGCAGGTCAATGGCCGGGCGGCCGCCGAGCGGTCAGGACAGGGGGCAGCCCCGGGTCGTTCCGGTTCGGGCGCTGGATGCCAGACCATCGAAAGGAAAAACTCCATGTCCCGTACCTCCCGGCTTCTTGCCACAACCGCCGCCCTTGCCCTGTCGACCACGATGGCCGTCGCCGACATCTCGGATGCCGAGATCCTCGCCGCCTACGAGGGCTATACCTCCATCGAGATCACCCGTGGCCCGACCCAGATCAAGGTCGAGGCCGTCCGGGACGGCGTGAAGGTCGAAACGATCTACGATGCGGTCACCGGCGCCATTCTCAAGACCGAAACCGAAAGCGCCGATGATGACGACGACGAGTCCGGTTTCGAATCCGGGACCTCGGACGAAGACTTCCTCGACGATGACGAAGATGACGACGAAGACGACGACGACGAGGATGACGACGAAGACGACGATCGCGACGATGACGATGACGAAGACGATGACGACGAGCGCGACGACGACGAGGATGACGACGAGGATGACGACGAGGATGACGACGAGGACGATGACGATGAAGATGACGACGAGGACGACGACGCTGATGAAGATGACGACGAGGACGACGACGACTGATCCGGCTGCCCGGTCCTCAACCCACCCCTGACCCGGTTGCCTGATGGCGGCCCCGGTTTCGATTGCGGGACCGGGGCCGTTTTTGCATACCTGAGACGATGATGCTGAAACGCGGACTGATCATACTGAGCCTGGGGCTTGCCGCCTCGATTGCCTCTGCCGATACGGTGGAGCAGTCGATCGTGCGCCAGTTGCGCGAGCAGGGCTACACCGAAATCCGGATGGGCCGGACCCTTCTGGGCCGCATCCGCATCGTCGCCGTCGATGGCGACAGCATCCGGGAGATCGTCTTCAACCCGGCTACAGGAGAGATCCTGCGCGACTGGGTGCGCCCCGGGCGGACCAACGACGACGATGACGGCCGGGATATACTGTCCTCCGGGGGATCCGGAGGAGGCGGCAGCGGCGGCTCGGGCGGTGGTGGCGGGGACGACGACGAGGAGGACGACGAGGAGGACGACGACGAGGAGGACGATGACGACGATGACGATGACGACGACGACGATGAGGATGACGACGACGATGATGACGACGACTAGGGCCGGGAGGAGGTCAGCTGTCTGAGGCCGGCCAAGCTCGCCGGGCTCTGCGCCCGGCATGATCCGGCCCGTTGTCATCACGGCGCTGGTGGCGCTTCAGGTCGTCTGCGCGGTCGTGTTCATTCTCAAGACGTTCTCGGCCATCATCGGCTTCGAGCCGATCGCCTGGCGCCTGCACGAACTGGTCGAGATCAGTGCCGCCATGGGCCTTGTCATCGGGGCGGCGGCGGGTCTCGTGCTGCTGCGCCGCTCGATCCGCCACGCCGCCCGGATCGAAAGCCAGATGCGCGCCGCGTCCGGGGCCTTCGTCGAGCTGATGGAGGAAAAGTTCGATGACTGGGGCCTGACGCCGGCCGAGCGGGACGTGGCCCTGTTCTCGATCAAGGGCCTCAGCACCGCCGAGATCGCGGCGATCCGCGAAACCTCGGAAGGCACGGTCAAGGCGCAGACCGGCGCGATCTACCGCAAGGCGGGGGTGTCCGGGCGGCCGCAGCTTCTGTCACTCTTCATCGAGGACCTGATCGACGGGCCGCTGGGCCCGCGGCCCGATGTCGCGATCCCTCAGACCTCGTCGTCGGAGAGCGCATAGGCGCTCAGTATCTCGAGCGGCACGACGTCGAGCGTCCGCATGTGCGTGGCGCCGAGGTGAACCTTCGGCGCGCAGCTCTCCTCGTGGGCCTGGAGGAACCGGCTGGCGCAGAGGCACCAGCGGTCGCCGTGCTTCAGCCCCGGAAAGCCGAACTCGGGGCGCGGCGTCGACAGATCGTTGCCGAGGTACTTGGAGAAGGCGAGGAATTCGCGCGTCATCACCGCGCAGACGGTGTGGCGGCCCCGGTCGTGGATGCAGGTGTCGCAGCTGCCGTTGCGGAAATAGCCGGTCATCGGCCGGGTGGAGCAGGCCTCCAGCGGGCGGCCGTGCACGTTCACGGAAGGGTCGGGTGTCTGCATGCGGGCAGCCTATCGCGGGCGCCCGGCGCTGTCGACGGGAGGGATCAGGCGTCCCAGCGCAGCCAGCGGCCGTGGTAGTCGATCCGCCCCAGGGCGTGGGACCCGCCCCCCGGCCAGAGCCGCATCGTGATGGCGGCGCCGGGGGTGCTCCCGTCGGTCTCCATCGCCAGCCAGGCCAGCGGGCTCTCGTCCGTCGCCCGCGCCCCGGCGGCCTCGATGGCGCGCCGCCCCGTGTCCTGCCGCTCGGGGGGGAAATACTGCCAGGCGACGGTGTGGTAGACCAGGTGTGTGCGGCCCGGCACATGGGTCAGCCGGGGGATCAGCCAGTCCACAGCGTCACCTTTTGCCACCGCGCGCGGTCCGGCCGCCAGGGCCGCTTCGGTCAGGGTCATCCGCTCGGGCTGGTCGGGCCAGAGGTAGGCCCTGAGCCGCTGCGGGTCGGTCACCGGGTTCAGGTCGACGCCGCCCTGGTCCGCGACCTGCGGCGCCGGGCCCGTCGGCACGCCGCCCTGCCAGTCCGGCGTGAGGGTCAGGGCGGCCCCGGCGGCGCCAAGCGTGCGCTGCGGCGTGGCGAGGGCGAAGCGGTGCCAGTTCAGGTTGATCCCCGCGCTGGCGCCCAGCTCGCTGGTGCGGATCGGCAGGTCATGCCGCGCCGTCAGCCAATGCGCGCCGGCGATCAGGACGGCGGAGCGCCGGACCTCGTTGGTCTGGGGCGGGCTGTCGATGAAGCGGTTCACGAAGGCGGCCTCGCCCTTGAGCGCCCGGTCCACGGCGGCCCAGAGCGCGTCGTCGGCGGCCTCGTGCGGCGGATAGACATCGGCCAGGCCGGCCCTGTCGTCCAGGCGCAGGGCGTGCAGCGCGCCGCAGACCCGAAGCGGGACGCTTTCCGCCGCCGGGCTCAGGTCGCCTTCCCAGGCGAAGAGCCGGTCGGTCAGGGGCGTGCCGGGCTGGAGGCGATCGGCCAGAAGGGTGCAGAGCCTGTCCATGAAGGGCGAGCCGAGGTGGGCGCAACTGCGGGCCTGGTGCCGGAAGGCCTCCCGCAGGCGGCCGTCGTCGGCGGTGCTCACTTGAACCGGTCCACGAGTTTCTGAAGCGGGCTGCGGGGATCTTCCGGCTCCGGCTTCGCTTCGGGCTGTGCCGGGGGCGGAGTGGCGCCCGGTTTGCCGCCGTCGCCCCTGGGGGGCTGCCGGCGCAGGCCGATGGCGTTGAGGAACCCCGGCCCGTCGCCGTCCGCCAGTTTCGGCGCGCCGTCGCCGATGCCGCGCAGGATGTCGTCCAGCCAGTCCTCGTCCGCCTTGGCGAAGTCGTGCAGGACATAGCCCGGCACGGCGTCCTTGTGGCCGGGATGGCCGACGCCAAGCCGGACGCGGTCGTAGTGCGGGCCGATGTGATCGTGGATCGAGCGCAGGCCGTTGTGACCCGCGTGGCCGCCGCCGGCCTTCAGCTTGACCTTGCCGGGGGCGAGGTCGATCTCGTCGTGGAAGACGGTGATGTCGGGCGGCTCCAGCTTGTAGAAGCGCATCGCCTCGCCCACCGACTGGCCAGAGAGGTTCATGAAGGTCATCGGCTTCAGCAGGATGACCTTGCCTGCGCCCAGCCGGCCCTCGCTGACCTCGCCCTGGAACTTGGACCGGAACGGCGGGAAGCCGTGGTCGGAGGCGATCCGGTCCAGGGCCATGAAGCCGATGTTGTGCCGGTTGCGGGCGTATTTCGCCCCGGGGTTGCCGAGGCCGACGAACAGCTGCATCGCGCGTCTCCTGAAAGGTGCCGATTGGCTAGCGAAAGTCGCCCCGGGTGTCCATCGGGGCTTGCCCGGCGTGGCCCTGGCGGGCAGGGAGGGGACATGGACGCGGCGCGCGAGACATGGCTGATGGATCAGGTGCGGGTCGCGGCCCGGGCCCATGTCCTGCCGCGATTCCGGGCCCTTGGCGCGGGCGAGGTGCGGTCCAAGACCGCCCCCGACGACCTGGTGACCGCGGCGGACCTTGCCTGCGAGGCGGCGCTGACCGAGGCGATCCGGGCGGACTGGCCCGAGGCCCTGGTGGTGGGCGAGGAAGCGGCGGCGGCCGATCCGGTGCTGATGGACCGGATCGGCGGGGCCGAGACCTGCGTGATCCTCGACCCCGTGGACGGGACCTGGAACTTTGCCAACGGGCTGGCGCTGTTCGGGGTGATCGTGGCGGTGACGCGGCATGGCGTGCCGGTCTGGGGCGGGCTTTACGATCCGCTGCTGGACGACTGGGTGCTGGGGGCCGAGGGGCAGGGCGCCCGGTTCGTCTCGGACGCAGGCGTGCGGAGGCTGTCGACCGGCGCGGCCGGAGCGGACCTGACGGGCTATGTCCCGCTCGGCCTGTTTTCCGAGGCGCTGCGGCCGCAGGTGGCCGCCGTCCTGCCCCGGTTCCGGCGGGCCAGCACCCTGCGCTGTTCGTGCCATGAGTACCGCCTGCTGGTGCAGGGACGGGTGGATTTCGTCATCTCGCCGATGCTGAAGCCCTGGGACCACGCGGCGGGCGTCGTCGCGGTGCAGGCGGCGGGCGGCAC
>JAMWZF010000193.1:3813-6047 GCA_024304875.1 Paracoccaceae bacterium | reverse complement strand
GCCCGGTCCCATGCCGAGGTCTCGCTGCACATCGACAACACCGACCGGCTGGCCCCCGCCGCCTTCAACGACAGCGACATCCTCGAGATCACCCGCCGCATCACCCGCGACATCGGCTCGGCCTACCGCGTCGGGGCCAAGGACGTCCGCGCCCGCGACGTCCAGATGCTCTTCGCCGACGCCGCCACCGGTGCCCATTCGCCTGCGCTGGTCCGGCAGGGGCAGATCTCGGAACTCATCAACGCCAAGCCCAAGAACCGCCGCAAGGTGCTCGAGGACGCCGCCGGCATCGGCGGGCTCTACCAGCGGCGCCACGAGGCCGAGCTGAAGCTGAACGGCGCCGAGCAGAACCTTGCCCGCGTCGACGACGTGATCGAGCAGCTTGCAAAGCAGCTCTCCGACCTCGCCCGCCAGGCCAAGCAGGCGGCCCGTTACCGCGAGGTGGGCGCGGCCCTGCGTCTGGCCGAGGGCGTCCTCCTCTGGCGCCGCTGGCAGGAGGCCGACGCCGCCCGCGCCGCCGCGCAGGAGGGGCTGACCAGCCGGACGAAAGCCGCCGCCGCCGCCGAAACCGCCGCCCGCCAGGCCGCCAAGGCCCGCGAGCAGGCCGAGGAAGCCCTGCCGCCGCTGCGCGAGGAAGAGGCCATCGCCGCCGCCATCCTCCAGCGCCTGATCGTCGAGCGCGACACCCTCGCCGCCGAGGCCAAGCGCGCCGAGGAAGCCGTCACCGCCCTGACCGCCCGCATCGCCCAGCTCGACAAGGATGCCGAGCGCGAGGCCCAGCTGAACCACGACGCGGGCGAGACCATCGCCAAGCTGGACGCCGAGGCCGCCGAGATCGCGCAGGCCGGCCAGGGTCACGACACCGCCGTCGCCGCCGCCGCCGCCGAGGCCAAGGCCGCCGCCGAGGTGCTGACCGCCCGCGAAGAGGACCTCTCGCGCCTGACCGAGGACGCCGCCCGCCTCTCGGCCCGCCACGGCTCGGCCCACCGCCTGCTGGAGGACAGCCGCAAGACGCTGGAGAAATCCGAGGCCGCCGGCGCGAGTGCCAAGGCCGAGATGGACAGCGCCCGGACGCTGCTGACCGAAGCCGGCCAGCGCCTCGAGGCCGCGAAGGCCGAGGAGGCCCAGGCCCTCACGACCGCCGAAAACGCCGAAACAACCCTTGCGGAAGCCGACACCGCCCGCGCCGAGGCCCAGACCCGCGAGGCCGAGGCCCGCGCCCAGCTCTCCGCCGCCACCGGCGAGGAAAAGGCGATCCGCGCCGAGGTCGCCGCGCTGGCCCGCCTCGTGGACCGCGACGCCGAGGAAGGCTCGCAACTGCTCGACCGGCTCACCGTGAAGAGCGGCTACGAAAAGGCCCTCGGCGCCGCCCTGGCCGACGACCTCCGCGCCCCCGCTGTCGAGGGCGACGCCCCCTCCGGCTGGGTGACGCTGCCCGCCTATGCCCAGGCCCAGACCCTGCCGGACGGCGTCACCGCGCTCTCCAATTACGTCACCGTCCCCGAGGTGCTGGCCCGGCGGATCGGGCAGGTCGGCCTCGTCGACCGGAAAGACGGCCCCCGCCTGCAACCCGCCCTGAAACCGGGGCAGCGCCTCGTCAGCATCGAGGGCGACCTCTGGCGCTGGGACGGCTTCCGCGCCGGGGCCGAGGACGCGCCCTCCGCCGCCGCGCTCCGTCTGGAGCAGCTCAACCGGCTGGTCGAACTCAAGCGCGATCTCGAGGACCTGACGGCCCGCGCCCAGGGCATGGCGCAGGCGCACGAGTCGCTGAAGGCCCGCCTCACCGCCCTCACCGAGGCCGACAAGCAGGCCCGCGACGCCCGCCGCGCCGCCGACGCCCGCGTCGCCGACACCGCCCGCGCCCTCAGCCGCGCCGAGGCCGACCGCAACCTCGCCGAGGGCAAGCTCGAAACCCTCGGCATGACGCTGAAGCGCCACCAGGACGAGGCGACCGAGGCCCGCGCCCGCCTGCTGGAGGCCGAACGCGCCGTCGCCGACCTGCCCGACCTGGCGCAGGCCCGCGAAGGGGTCGAACAGGTCAAGCAGGCCGTCGAGGCCGCCCGCATCACCATGATGTCCCGCCGCTCGGCCCATGACGAGCTGCGCCGCGAGGGCGAGGCCCGCGCCCGCCGGGCCGACGCCGTGGCCCGCGAGCTGACCACCTGGCGCACCCGGCTTCAGAACGCCGAAACCCGCTCCGCCGAACTCGCCGCCCGCCGCGCCCAGGCCGAGGC
>JAMWZF010000193.1:0-3803 GCA_024304875.1 Paracoccaceae bacterium | reverse complement strand
AGACAGGACGAAATCGCCGGCGGAATCGAGGACGCCGAGGCGCGCCGGAAAAAGGCCGCCGACGCGCTGGCGTCAGGCGAAACCGCCCTCCGCGAGGCCGCCGTCGCCGAACGCGAGGCCGAGCGCGAGGCCGGCCAGGCCCGCGAGGCCCGCGCCGCCGCCGAGGCCCGCGCCGAGGCCGCCCGCGACGCGGTGGAGGCCGCGGCCGAGCGGATCATGGAAGCGACGGAAAAGACCCCCGCCGACCTGCTCGAGACCCTCGGCACCGACCCCGACAAGATGGCCGGCTCGGAGGAGATCGAGGCCGAGGTCAACCGCCTCAAGCGCCAGCGCGACGCCCTCGGCGCGGTGAACCTGCGGGCGGAAGAGGACGCCCGCGAGGTGCAGGAAGAGCACGACACCCTCGTCACCGAGAAGGCCGACCTCGAGGAGGCGATCCGCACTTTGCGCGGCGGCATCGCCGGGCTGAACAAGGAAGGGCGCGAACGGCTCCTGACCGCATTCGAACAGGTGAACAGCAACTTCTCCATGCTCTTCACCCACCTCTTCGGCGGCGGCGAGGCGCGGCTGATGCTGGTGGAATCCGACGATCCGCTGGAGGCCGGCCTCGAGATCATGTGCCAGCCCCCGGGCAAGAAGCTCTCGACCCTCTCGCTCCTCTCGGGCGGCGAGCAGACCCTGACCGCGCTGGCGCTCATCTTCGGCGTCTTCCTCGCCAACCCCGCGCCGATCTGCGTGCTGGACGAGGTGGACGCCCCGCTCGACGACGCCAACGTCGGCCGGTTCTGCGACATGCTCGAGGAGATGACCCGCCGCACCGACACCCGCTTCCTCATCATCACCCACCACGCGGTGACGATGAGCCGGATGGACCGGCTCTTCGGGGTGACGATGGGCGAACAGGGTGTCAGCCAACTGGTCAGCGTCGACCTGCGCGGGGCCGAGGCGATGGTGGCCTGACGACGGCTCCGTCCCGGCCCCGTGCCGGGATCCCGAAGCCTGTCGAGGCCCCTGTCAGGTCCGGGGCACCCACCCCGGCAGCCGGAAACTGTCTCGCGCTTTCGAACGCGCGCCCGCGTCAGACCAGCGTCCGCACCAGCATCCACGCCCCCATGCCCGCCATCATCAGGTTCTCGGTCAGCGACACGAAGCCCAGCGGCACGTTGCTGTCCCCGCCCATGCAGGCGCACTTCAGCTCGCGCTTGTCCACGTAGACCGCCTTGATGACGGACACCGCCCCCACGGTCCCGATGAACAGGGCCACCGGGGCGGCAAACCACGTCAGCACCCCCGCCAGCATCAGGACGCCCGCGACGCCCTCGGCCCAGGGATAGACATACCCGTAGCGCACCACGCGCCGGGCCAGCAGGTCGTAGTTCAGGAACATGGTGGAAAAGGACTCCACGTCCCGGATCTTCTGCAGGGCCAGCAGGCACATGGCCGTGGCGATGAACCAGCGGATCCAGCGCGCGTCCAGCAGGGTCCCCGCCGCGACCCAGGCAATCGCACAGGCGATCGCGGCCGCCATCCCGAAGAGCGAGATCACCGGCCAGTAGGTCGTCCCTTCCGGTTTGGCGGGGGAGAGGCCGAGGAACAGGCGCAACTCCTCGTAGCCGCCGACCCGCTCGCCCCCGATGTAGGTCTGCGGCGTGGTCTCCACGCCCTCGTCCTCCATGAAGGCGTCGGTCTCGGCGCGGGTCCGAAGCGGGTGATCCTCGATCTCGTAGCCATGCCGCTCCAGCAGCGCCTTGGACTTCAGGCCGAAGGGGCAGAGGTGGTCCGGCATGACCATGCGGTAGAGTTTCGCGGTCTGCATGGGGGAGGACCTAGAAGAGACACCGCCGCAGGCAAATCCGAAGCCGGCTATCCGGCGGCCACCGGCGATGGCACTCTGGCGCCATGCGCCTCTCCCTCGCCCTTCTGCTCCTGCCCACGCCCGCCCTGGCGCAGGACTTCGCCCTGCGGGACAGCGACACCCGCTTCGGCCGGGCGGAGCTGGAGGCCGAGCTCGCGGGCCGGACCCTCACCTTCTTCGACGACGGCGAATCCCGCTTCTCGCCCGGCGGCGCCTATTCCTACACCTACGGCCCGGTGAACGGCGGCGGCACGCAGTTCGGCACCTTCACCGTCCTGCCCGAGGGGATCGTCTGCATCCTCTACCGCAACGGGATGGACCGCTGCGACATGTACGTCCGCTCGAACGGGCGGCTGGTCGTCCTGACGGAAGAGGGCGAGCGGTTCCCGGTGCGGCCCGAGGTGGCGGAGTAGCGGTTCACACCTGGCAAAACCTGCCGGACCGCCGGTTCACACCTCGCAAATCCGCGCCCCGGCCCGGTTCACACCTCGTCAAAGCGCGTCCAGCAACGCCCGCGTCGGCCAGGCATCGGCGGGCAGGCCGAGGCGCTCCTGCTCGGTCTGCACCGCGTCCCGCGTCATCGCGCCAAGGATCCCGTCCGCCCCGCCGACGTCGTAGCCAAGGGCGATCAGCTTCTCCTGAAGCCGGACCATCTCGTCGCCCGACAGACCCGGATCGGGATTGCCCGCGTCGTAGATCGGCGCGCCTTCCAGCCGCGTGGCGAAGTAGGCGGCGGTCATGACGTATGTAAAGCTTTGATTCCACTCGAAGAAAACCTCGAAGTTCGGATAGGCGAGGAAGGCCGGCCCGTTCCGTCCCTGCGGCAGCACGACCGAGGCGGGCAGGTCCGCGGCGATCTCTCCCGTCCGCGCCGTGACGCCCAGATCGGCCCATTCCGCACCCGTCCGCTTTGTCCGCAGCCCCGTCAGGGACCAGTCAAACCCTTGCGGCACCTCGATTTCCTGAAGCCACGGCTCACCCGCCCGCCAGCCGAGAGAGGCCAGCATCGACCCCCCGGAGGTCAGCGCATCGGGCGCCGAGGTCTTCAGGCTGACCTGCCCGTCGCCATCCCCGTCGCGGCCATTCTCGATGATGTCCCCGGGCAGCATCTGCACCTGCCCGATCTCGCCCGCCCAGGCGCCGGTGGTGGTCTCCGGGTCGAATTCGCCTCGGGCGTAAAGCTCAATCGCGGCAAGGACTTGCGGGCGGAACAGCTCGGGCCGCCGGCAATCGTGGGCCAGCGTCACCAGCGCGTTCGCGGTGTTGAAATCGCCCTGCACCTGCCCGTAGTCCGTCTCGAACGCCCAGAAGGCCAGCAGGACGCCGCGCGGCACGCCGTACTCGGCCTCGATCGCATCGAAGACCGAGTCCAGCTGGTTCGCGTAATGGCGCCCGTTGTCGATCCGGTTCTGGCTGATGAGGCGCCGGGAAAAGGTAAGGAAATCAAGCTGGAAGACGCCCTGCCGCCGGTCCGCTTCCAGCACCGAGGGGTCCTGCCGCACATCGCGCAGGAACCCCTCCGCCGCCGCCGGATCCAGCCCCGCCGCGACGGCTTCGGCCTCCAGCCCGGCGATGAACTCTCCCCAGGGGCCCCCGCAGGGCACCTCCTGCGCGGCGGCGGTCGAGGCGGCGAGGGTCAGGGCAAGGGCCAGGCGCATGGTCATTTTTCCTTTGCGTGAGGCGGGTTTACCCCTGCCTTACAGGGAAATGCCGATCAGCGCGAGGCACAGGACGGTCACAAGACCGAGGGTCCAGGCCCGCCAGAGCAGGTCCACCGCAGCCTCGATGTCGCCCGGCCCCGCGTCCCGCCGCCCGCCCGCGTTCACGAAGGGAAACTCGCGCAGCCGCCCCTCGTAACTGCGCGGACCCGACAGCGCGACGCCGAGCGCCGGGGCCATCGCCGCCTCGGGCCAGCCCGCGTTAGGCGAGCGGTGCAGGCGGGCATCGG
>JAMWZF010000192.1 GCA_024304875.1 Paracoccaceae bacterium | reverse complement strand
CGCAGGCGGCTGAACTGTTGCGCGCGCCGATTGTCCCGCCGCATCATTGGGCAAAGGGCCGGTTCAACCGGACCGCGCAGCGCGAGGCAAGGCATGGCACCACCGGTCAAGTACCGCATCCGCGACGGCGTGGCGATCGTCACGCTGGCTGCGCCGCCCGCCAACGCCATCTCCGCCGAGGTGCGCGCCGGGCTCTGGGACGTCTTTGGCCGGATCGAGACGAACCCCGACGCCAGGGCTGCCATCCTGATCGCCGAGGGCGGGCTGTTCTCGGGCGGCGCCGACATCCGCGACATGGGCCGGCCCGAGGAGGCGCCGAGCCTGGCCCAGGTCTGCCGCCGGATCGAGACCGCGCGCCTGCCGGTCGTCGCCGGCCTGCACGGCGCGGCGCTGGGGGCGGGGGCGGATCTCGCCCTGGCCTGTCACATCCGCCTCGCGGCCGCCGAGGCCGGGATCGGTCTGCCCGAGGTCACTCTCGGCCTGATCCCCTCCGGCGGCGCCACCCAGCGCCTGCCGCGGCTCGTCGGGGCCGAGGCCGCGATCGACCTGATGCTCTCGGGACGGACCATCGGCGCGGCGGCGGCGCGGGCGCTGGGGCTGCTCGACGGCATCGTCGCGGGGCACCTGCACACCGGCACCTGGACCTATGCCAAGGCCCTGGCCGACCGGGGCGAGACGCCGCGCCCGGTGTCGGACCGCCGGGGCGAGATGTCGGACGGGGCCGCCTACATGGCGCTGGTGGCGGATCGCCGGGCCGCCCTCCGGGGCAGCCGCCTCATGGCCCCGCGGGAGATCGTGGACTGCGTCGAGGCGGCGCTGCTGCTGCCCTTCGAGGCCGGCTGCGCCTTCGAGGCCGACGCCGCCGAGCGGTGCCGGACAAGCGACCAGAGCGCCGCCCTCCGCCACGCCTTCATCGCCGAAAGCCGGATCGACGCGCGTCTGCTGGCGCGCCGGGACGGCAGGTGGCAGGCGACGGATCCTGCGGGCACCGCCATCGTCAGCCGCCTGCGCCACGTCATGGGCGCGGTCGCCGAACACCTGCGCGGCCGCGGCATCGCGCCGCCGCTGATGGACCGCGCCCTGATCGACTACGGCTTCCAGCGCACTCCCTACGAGGGGCGCGAGGGCGGCGCCGGTCCCGAGGGCGCCGCCATCGCCCGCCGCTTCGTCGCCGCGCTCATGGTCGAAGGCGCGCGCCAGATGGCGCAGGGCCGCGTCCTGCGCGCCGCGGACATAGATGCCCTGGCGATCCATGCCGCCGGCTTCCCCCGCCTGCGCGGCGGTCCGATGAAGGCCTGCGAATTGATGGGCCTGCTGCCCCTGCGCCGCGACCTCGACACCTGGGCGGCGGAAAGCCCCCTGTGGGAGACGCCCCAGCTGCTGATCGAGGCGATCAAGACCTCCGCGGGCTTCGAAGGAGTGCGCCGGGCGGCCTGAGCCTCAGCCGAGCGAGACTCCGAGGATCACGCACATCAGGCCCATGACGGCGGTCATCAGCCCGCCCATGTTCACCGGCAGCATCGCCGAGACCCGGGCGCGCATCTCCTCGTCCGTCAGGCCCTGCTTGCGGGCCCGGCCCACCTGAACCGCCGACCAGACGATGGTGCACAGGCCGATGAGGGTCATCACCGCCCCGATCCAGATCAGCCAATCCATGCCCGCCCTCCGCGTCGCCTCTGCCGCGCTGCCTAATTGCTGCGGCCGGCCCGCACAACCTTGCCGCCGCCGGGGCGGGCGATTATGCATCGCCCCCGATCCCACCCAGCCGAGCAGGACGAGACAATGGACGTGACCGAACAGGACGACGCCGCCGCCCCCGACACCTACCGCGTGACCGCCGACGAGCTGCGCCAGTTCATCGAACGCTACGAACGGCTCGAGGCCGAGAAGAAGGATATCGCGGATCAGCAAAAGGAAGTCATGGCCGAGGCCAAGGGGCGCGGCTACGACACAAAGGTCATGCGCAAGGTGATCGCCCTGCGCAAGCGCGAGCCCGACGACATCGCCGAAGAGGAGGCGGTGCTGGACATGTACAAATCCGCCCTCGGAATGTGACCTCTGCGGCGGCTTGATGTTCGAAAACTGAAAGCCGCCGCTGACCTTCAGGCCGAGGTGTCCGGCCGCGCCGCGGCGTCGCCCCAGTCGGACGCAGCGGGGGGCCGGCGCACCGATCTACCTGCGCCGCAGGCTGGAATAGTGCAACAGACCCCAGGCCGTGAGGGGCGGGCCGATCCGGGGCCAGAGCCGCCGGAGCGCCAGCGGATCAAGTCCCGCCGCCCGCCCCACCTCCGACAGGCTCCGCCGCCCGTCGATCGCGGCGAAGACGCGCGCGGTCTCCTTCGGCAGGCGCAGCTCCGCGCTCAGGCCGTCCAGCCGCAGCGGCAATCGCCCGCTCCCGGCCACCTGCGCCGCGACGCGGGCGGCGTCGCCCCGCAGCACCGGCACCGGATCGCCCCGGTCCCAGCGGGCTTGGCCCGCAGCCTCGGACGCCAGCGCATAGCCGACGTGGGTCTTGATCGTCCCGGCAAGCTTCTCGGCCACGGCCCAGGCCGCCGCGTCGTCCATCCCCTCGGGCCGGGGGGTGAACCGGCCGAGGTCGTAAAGGACCGGCTGGCAGAACCCCGACAGCCGCAGCCCGGCGCCGGACAGAAGCTCCAGCACCTGGGGCACCGCGTAGGCCCGGTCCTGCGCATGCAGCAGCAGGTCGTAGAAGCCCGCGTCGCTCTGCCGGTGATCGGAAAGGGCGGCATTGACGCGGAACGGATGGCCCGCCGGCAGCCGCGCCTGCACCGCCCGCGCCGCCGCCAGCTTCTCCTCGGGCGGCAGGTGGCCGAAGAGCGCGCCATAGGCCTCCTGCAACGGGTAGACGCCGGAGCGGCCATAGGGCGCATAGACCATGAAGCCGAGGCCCCCGTCCGGGGCCAGCGCCGCCGCCAGCGCCGCGGTGCCCGCCTCCGGGTCGGGAAGGTGATGCAGCACCCCGCAGCAGTCGATGTAGTCGAACGGGCCGAGGTCGGGCGCCTCCATGAGCGAGCCGGTGCGAAAGGTGATGCCCTTCAGCCCCCGCACCCGCGCCCGCGCCTCGGCCACGGCCCGGGCCGCCGCGGACAGATCGAGATAGGTGATCTCGTATGGCACGCCCGCGTCGGTCAGCCGCTGGGCCAGCTGGATCAGCCCGTCCCCCGTGCCGCCCCCGGCCACCAGCGCGCGAAAGGGCCGCGCCCAGTCCCGCGCGCCGGCATAGACGAAATGATCGATTTCCTCGGGAAACGACGGGCTGCCTGTCACCAGGCGGCGGCGCTCGTCCTCTGGGTCGCGTTCTGGATAGGGAAAGGCCTCGTACTGCGCGCGAACCCGATCTGCCATCACGGCGCCACGAATGTCACGCCGGGCAAGGAGGCGATGCGCCCGACGTCCGCCTCGTACCGGCGGGTCAGCTCCTGCACCAGGTCCAGGGTCCAGCCCTCGAGGTCGAGCTCCTCCTCCACCTCCTCGGTCAGCGCGTACTTGTCGAGGAACGCGGCGATGACCCGGCGCTTCTGGCTCTCGGTCTGGGGGGGATGGGACTTCAGATAGGCCAGGAACCGGCGCATCCCGTCCTCGGACATGATCGCGGCCAGAAGGTCGAAGCCCCCGGTGATCCGGGTCAGCGGATCGACGCCCGAAAGTTCGCGGATCAGCTGCGCCCAGATCAGCGGCGTGTCCTCGTTGCACCAGACGGTCAGACGGGCGCGCGGCGCCGCGGACCGGATCCGCACCAGCAGTTCGGACCAGCGCACCTCGAGGGGGTCCACGCCTGCCAGGTAGCGGCCGATGTCGGGGATCACCGCCTGCTCGAAGACGGCCGGAATGAAGGTCGCGGGGTTGCGCAGGCCGATATGGAATTCAAGCTGGTCCTCGGGAAACAGGGCGGCGAGGGAGGAGACCTTCATCTCGGCATTGCCGTAGAAGACGCCGCCGTCGAAGATCTGGTTCGGCACGGCAAGAAAGATCGAATGGCTCATCACCAGCCGATCGGCCTCTCCGCCATCGAGGATGGACCGCAGGAGCGTCTCGCGCGTGCCCGGCGCGGGCAGCTCGCCGCCCATCGCCATGATCGTCTCGCGGATCAGCTTGCGGTATTTCCCCGGCCCCGGCACCCGGATGCCCTGGTCGGCGAAGGTGTCGACGTTCTTCAGCAGCGACTTGATCAGCCTCTCGCCATCCGTCGCATTCGCGCCGATGTGAAAGACGATCTGCATGACTGGCCTGTACTTTCCTGTCCCGGCGCGACCTTAGGGGGCATGGGCTGGACAGGCAAACGGCTTTCACCTTAGGTGCAGCCCATGTCCGACTTGTCTGGTCAGAAATATCACAGGCGGCGCTGGGCCTGGCCCGGAGGCTGGTCCTTCGGGGCGGCCGTGATCGCGGCGCTCGTGCTGCTGCCCGTGGTCTCGGTCTTCTGGCTGGCGGCGACCCCGACCGAGCCGATCCTGGGGCACCTTCTGTCCACCGTCCTGCCGCGCTACCTGGCCAGCACGGGAATCCTGATGGTGTCGGTCGGGGTCGTGACGGCGGCGGTGGGCACCGGCGCGGCCTGGCTCTGCGTCATGTACCGTTTTCCGGGCCGGTCCTGGCTGCAATGGGCGCACCTGATGCCGCTGGCGGTACCGGCCTACGTCGGGGCCTATGCGCTTGTCGATTTCCTCGAATACGCGGGGCCGGTGCAGACGGCCCTGCGCGGCGCCTTCGGGTGGCAGAACGCCCAGGACTACTGGTTTCCCGAGATCCGGTCGCGCGGGGCCGCCGTGGTCGTGCTCTCGGCGGCGCTCTACCCTTACGTGTTCCTCCTCGCCCGCGCCGCCTTCCGCGAGCAGTCCGCGGCCGGCTACGACGTGGCCCGCGCCCTCGGCTCGGGCCCGTGGGCGAGGTTCTGGCGCGTCGGCCTGCCGCTGGCCCGGCCCGCCGTCGCGGCCGGGGTGGCGGTGGTGATGATGGAGACGGTGAACGATTTCGGCACCGTCGACTATTTCGCCGTCCAGACCCTGACCACCGGCATCTTCTCGCTCTGGGAGCAGTCGGGCAACGTCGGCGGGGCCGCGCAGGTGGCCTCCATCGCGCTGCTGGTCATCGTGCTGCTGGTCAGCCTCGAGAAGGCGAGCCGGCGGCGCAGCCGGTTCTTCTCGACCGCACGGCAGATGCGCCCCGTGGTGGCGGAAGACATGGCACCCGGCTGGCGCTGGGGCGCGACGGCGCTGAACCTCGCTCCCGTCCTCCTCGGCTTCGTCCTGCCGGTCGCGGTGCTGCTCTCCCACGCGATGGACGCCGCCGAATGGGCCGCGCCGGGGCTGCTCCGGGCGCTCTGGCACACCGTTGCGGTGGGCGGCGTGGCCTCGGTGCTGACGGTCGCGGGCGGGCTCTTCATGGTCTTTGGCGTGCGCCTGTCGGGCAGCCGGACGGCCCAGGCGCTGATGCCCCTGACGGCGATCGGCTACGCCGCGCCGGGGGCGGTGCTGGGCCTGGGGCTCTTCATCCCGCTGGCGGCGCTGGACAACCGGGTGGCGGACGGGGTGCTGGCGCTGACCGGCTGGGACCCGGGGCTGATCCTGACGGGGTCCGCCACCGCCATCGTCCTGGCCTACGTCGTGCGCTTCTTCGCCATCGCCCAGGGCGCGGCGGACGCAGGCCTGGGACGGGTGCCGCCCTCCCTTCCGCTGGCCGCCCGGTCGCTGGGGCGCACGCCGGGGCAGACCCTGCGCGCGGTGCACCTGCCGCTGGTGCGGGCCACGGTGGGCTCGGCCCTCCTGCTGGTCTTCGTCGATTGCGTCAAGGAACTGCCGGCGACGCTCCTGCTGCGGCCCTTCAACTACAACACGCTGGCGACCCGGGTGCACGAAAAGGCCAGCCTCGAGAACCTCTCCGAAGCCGCGCCCGCTGCGCTGACGATCACCCTCGTCGGCCTTTGCGCCGTCATCCTGCTGGCCCGGGCGAACCGCTGAAACCCGGTGGGAAGGGGGGGCGCTGCCCCCCGGCCTTCGGCCTCCCCCCGAGGTATTTATGGCGAAAAGA
>JAMWZF010000191.1 GCA_024304875.1 Paracoccaceae bacterium | reverse complement strand
GGAAAGGAACAGGGCCGAGGGGTTCCTCACCTCGACGAGGCCCTTGCCCGTCATCTCGAAGACGCCGATCTCGCCTGCCGGGCCGAAGCGGTTCTTGACGCTGCGCAGGATGCGGAACTGGTGGCCGCGCTCGCCCTCGAAATAGAGCACGGTGTCGACCATGTGCTCGACCACCCGGGGGCCGGCGATCTGGCCGTCCTTGGTGACATGGCCGACCATGATGCAGGCGATGCCCCGGCGCTTGGCGAACTGGGTCAGCTCGTGGGCGGCGGCGCGAACCTGGGAGACGGTGCCGGGCGCGGCCTCGACCGTGTCGAGCCACATGGTCTGGATCGAATCGATCACGACAAGGTCCGGCGGGTCGGCGTCGAGGGTGGTGAGGATGTCGCGCAGCGAAGTCTCGGCGGCGAGGGAGACGGGGCTTTCCGAGAGGCCGAGCCGCTTGGCGCGCATCTGGATCTGCGAGGCGCTCTCCTCGCCCGAGACGTAGAGGACGCTGAGGCCGCCCCTTGCAAAGCGGGCGGCGGCCTGGAGGAGCAGCGTGGACTTGCCGATGCCGGGATCACCGCCGAGCAGCAGGGCCGAGCCCTCGACCAGGCCGCCGCCGAGGACGCGGTCCAGTTCCTCGACCCCGCTGGCGGTGCGGGGCGGCGCGGGGCTGTCGGCGCCAAGGTCGGTGAGCGTCATGCGCTTGCCCCGCGCTGTGCCGAGCGCCTTGGCGCCGGGGCCGGTGGAGAGCGGCTGCGTCTCTTCCAGCGTGTTCCACGCGCCGCAGGCCTCGCACTGGCCGGACCACTTGGGAAAGGTGGCGCCGCAGTTGGTGCAGGTGAAGGTACGAGGAGCTTTGGCCATCGCGCCGTTCTCGGCCCGGGCGCGGGGTGGGTCAAGTCCCACCTTGCGGGATGCCCCCGCAAAGGGAGGTCTACTGGGTCAAGGCAAGAGGGGGGGCGCTGCCCCCCGCCTGCGGCTCCCCCCGAGGTATTTGAAGCGAAAAGAGGGGAACAGGCGCGCCATGCATCCTCTTTTCGCCCCAAATACCTCGGGGGTCTGGGGGTGGAACCCCCAGCGCTCTCATCCCTTGCGCGCCGTCAGGGCCGAGGTCGCGAGGGAGGCGAGGATGCAGGCGGTGAAGAGGTAGAGGCCCCAGGCGATTTCCACCCGTCCCACGCCGATGCCCTTGGCCGCCACGATGTAGAGGGCGATCAGGAAGACGTCCGCCATCGCCAGCTTGCCCAGCCAGGCCAGCGCCGGCAGCGTGCGCCGGTCCAGCAGGCCGAAGTGGAGGAGCGCGAGGCCGATCGTCTTGAGGTAGGGCGCGAAGAGGGCGAAGGCGGTGACGAGGAGCGCCAGGAAGACGTCACTGTCCCAGAGCGCCTGCAGGCCCGAGATGACGCTGATCTCGCTCATTCCGAAGAGCGGCAGGAAGCCGGCCCGCATCAGCGGCGCAAACCAGGCGACCGGGAACAGGACCAGCAGGGCGAGGTTGGCGTAGGTGAGGGCCGCTTTCATGGCCCTTCAGATGGCGGCGGGGGCAGGCCCGCGCAAGCCTATTCCGCCGCTTCGCGCCCGGCGAAGGTGACGACCGTCTCGTCCTTCTCGAGCCGGTAACCGAGGGCGGGCATGCAGTCGACCAGATGCTCTTCGAGGCGGGCGAGCTGGCTGGCGACGACGCTCTCCTCCAGCTCGACCTGCTGCGCCCACTTGCGGATCTCGGTCATCGCGTGCTGCGCCTCGACGATGCGCTCCTGCTGGCGCTCGGCCTCTTGCTGGCGCTGGCGCAGGAAATCCCGAGCCCGTTCCACCTTGTCGTCGCTGTAGACGTCGGCGAGGTGCCGGGCCTGCTGGGACATCTGGGCGGCGACCTGCAGGACGTCCGGCTCCAGCCGTTCGAGGTCGGGATGGTCGCGCAGGTAGGCCAGCCGCTCGCGGACCGCGTCGAATTCGGAGGACATGGTGAAGGCCCCGGCCCGGTCGGCGGTGTGGCAGAGGTGGTAGGCGCGGGCGACGTCCTCCATCCGGATGTCGAAGCTGCGATGACCGGCCTCGAGCCTCAGGATCCGGGCGGAGGCGGGCAGGTAGAACAGCAGGCTGACCAGGACCAGGGTGATCCCGATCTGGGTGACCATGCCGGCTTCGGGCAGGACCATCGTCCCGAAAGTGGCGTTGAAATCCAGCCAGGGCGCTGTCCCGAAGGTCGCCAGCAGGGTGAGGGTCGCGGTACCGAGGGCGAGCGCGACAAGAAGGAGGGCGGCAAGTCCGCGGGCGAGTGTGAAAGCGGCGAAGCCGACCCCGATCAAAGACATCTCGAAAGCTCCCGTGCCGGCGGGATCGGCCCCGCTGTCAACGTCTTAGGCAAAATTATGCCGATACCCCGCGGGGGAAAGGGCGGCCGCGATGATTTCGGAGACGTTGTTTCGCAATTCGCGACAATGGGGCGATGGCAAATGCGTATCTTGTCGGTGGGCGTTGTGCCGGCCAACATCCTGGGCAAGCCCTTGCGCCTCTGGAAACGATAGCGAGCAAAGGTATCGTAGGGTAACGGGGTCTCAGCCCAGGATGGAGTAGCCCCAGAGACCCAGAAGCGCGGCAAATCCCAGGCCGTGGATCGCGTCGATCCCCCAGAACCGACGGCCCGGCAGGACCGCGGCCGCCAGCAGCAGGAGCGAGCAGAGGATCGGTGCCGTCATCCCGCCGAGCGATGTGCGCACCCAGCCGCCGAGCAGTACCAGCGGCCCTGACGACAGGTTGAATGACGGCGGTAGCCATTTGGCCGCGACGAAAAGCGCCGCCAGAAGGAGCGCCGCCAATGCCGCGAGGCGGGAGGCGCCGCGGCTGAGGACCGCGCGCAGAAGGGCGAACAGCACCAGGGCCTCGAGGTAGATGACCTGCTTGTAGGCCAGAAAGCTCAGGATCACCGGGTCCGGCTGCAGGAAGGAGGACATCAGCGCAGGGTCTCGATCGGGCCGGTGGCGGACCCGTGGATGAATTGCGTCACGTAAGGGTCTGCCGTGTCGTCCATTTCCGCCCTCGTTCCGGTCCAGCGCAACCGGCCTCCGTGCAGCATCGCCACCCGGTCGGCGATGGCCCGGACGGAGCCCATGTCGTGGGTGATGGTGATCGCCGTCGCCTTCATGTCCACCACGATTTCGCGGATGAGATCGTTGATCACCCGGGCCAGGATCGGGTCGAGTCCCGCCGTCGGCTCGTCGAAGAAGATGATCGGGGGGTCGGCGGCGATGGCGCGGGCGAGGCCGACGCGCTTCTGCATGCCGCCCGAGAGTTCACCCGGCAGCCGGTCCGCCACCTCGGCGCCGAGACCGACCCGGCGCAGTTTCTCGATGGCGATCTCGCGGGCTTCGCCGCGCGGCCGCCGGAGCGCGCCGCGCAGGAGCCGGAAGGCGACGTTCTGCCAGACGGGCAGCGAATCGAACAGGGCGGACCCCTGGAACAGCATCCCGAACCGGGCAAGGAAGGCGTCCCGGTCGCCGGTGGCGACGTCCTGCCCGTCGACGGTGATCACCCCCCGGTCCGGCGGGATCAGCCCGAGGATGCACTTCAGCAGCACCGACTTGCCGGTGCCGGAGCCGCCGATCACGACGAGGCTGGTGCCGCGCTCGACCGTCAGGTCGATACCGCGCAGCACGTGGTTGTCGCCAAAGGATTTTTCGACGCCGGTCAGTTCTATCATGTCGAGAAGAACGCCTCCGTCAGCAGGAAGTTGGCGGCGAGGATCAGGACCGCCGCCGCGACCACCGCGCCCTTGGTCGCCCGTCCCACGCCCATCGCGCCCCGGCCCGAGGTCATCCCGTACCAGCAGCCGATGAGGGCGGCGATGAAGCCGAAGACGGCGCCCTTCACGAGGGAGGACAGAACGTCATGGAATTCAAGGAAGTCCATGGTGTTCCTGATGTAGGTCGTGGGGTTGAACCCCAGTCGTCCGGTCCCGACGAGGTAGCCGCCGAGGATGCCGATGAGGTCGCCGACCCCGACCAGCACCGGCATCGCGAGCGTCGCCGCCAGCACGCGGGGGAGTGTCAGGTATTTCATCGGGTCGGTGGAGAGGGTGACCAGCGCGTCGATCTGCTCGGTCACCTTCATGGTGGCGATCTCGGCGGCGATGGAGGACGTCACCCGCGCCGCGATCATCAGCCCGACGAGGACCGGCCCCAGTTCGCGAACCATGCCGATGGCGACGATCTGGGGCACCACCGCCTCGGCCGAGAAGCGCGCGCCGCCGGCGTAGATCTGAAGCGCCAGCGCGCCGCCGGTGAACAGCGCGGTGAGGCCGACCACGGGGAGGGAGCTCCAGCCGATCTGGAACAGGGCGGCGCCGATCTCGCGCGGGTAGAGGGGCGGGCGGACGAGATGCGAGAGCGTCTGCCCGGTGAAGATCGCAAGTTGCCCGATCACCGCGAGGAGGGCGAGGGTGGCACGGCCGATGGCCCTCACGCCGCTCTCCGGTAGCGCGGGCCGAGGGAGGTGAGGATCTCGTAGCCGATGGTGCCTGCGGCGTCCGCCACCGCGTCGACGGTCTGGTGCGGCCCGATCAGGGTCAGGGCCTCGGGCGCCTCGGGCAGGTGGGTGACGTCGATCGTCAGGAGGTCCATCGAGACGCGGCCGACCAGCGGGCAGGGCACATCGCCGGACCAGAGCCGGATCTTGTTCGACATCGCCCGGATGATCCCGTCGGCATAGCCACCCGAGACGGTTGCGATGCGCGTAGGGCCGGGGGCGGTCCAGGTGTTGCCGTAGCCGACGGACTCTCCTGCGGCGAGGTCGCGGACCTGGATCACGGGGAGGTCGAGCCGGACGACCGGCCGGGCCCCCTCGAACGGCAGCCCGCCGTAGAGGCCGATGCCGGGTCGGGTCATGTCGAAGTGGTAGTCGGCCCCGAGGAGGACGCCGCCGGTATTGGCGAAGCAGCGCTTCAGGCCCAGCCCGTCCGTCATCTCGCGGAAGGTGGCGAGCTGCCGGGCGTTCATCGGGTGGTCCGGCTCGTCGGCGCAGGCGAGGTGGCTGATGGCGCACCAGGGCCGGGCCTCACCGGCGATGGGCGCCCAGTCCGCCGGCTCGAACCCCAGCCGGTTCATCCCGCTGTCGAGTTGCACGCCGTAGGGCGCTCCGGGCAGGGTTTCGGCATGGCGGGTCCATTGCTCGGGCGAATTGAGCATGGGGGTCAGGACGTGGTCCCGGATCAGGGCCGTGTCGCCGGCCATGTGGCCGGAGAAGACGGCGATGACCGGGCCGTGGCCAAGGGCGGCCCGGAGCCGCGCCCCTTCCTCGGCGGTGGCGACGAAGAAACTTCGGGCGCCGGCGGCCGCCAGGGTCTCGGCCACCAATTCGATGCCGAGGCCGTAGCCGTTCGCCTTGACCACCGCCGCCGTCTCGACCGCCGACATCGCGTCCAGCGCCTTCCAGTTGGCGGCGAGCGCGGCGCGGTCGATATGCAGGGTTCCGGTGGCCATGGGGCGGCTTTTGGCAGAGGCCGGGGCGCTCGAAAAGGGTTATTCGGCGGGCGCTTCGTCGCTCCCGGTCGTCAGGGCGTAGTCCGCCATCTCCTCGGGCGTCAGGATGTAGATCTCGTCCGGCGGGGTCAGCAGGGCGGGCTGCATCAGGCGCGGGTCGATGCCCATCTCGACGAGGTAGCCCATGACCTCGCCTTGCCCGCGCTGGATGTCCTCGACGGCGAGGAAGGCGGGAAGGGCGGTGTTCTCGCCGAAGAAGTGCTGGTGGACGCCGACCATGGCGCCCTCGTCCACCGCCCGCTCGGTCCCGGCGGCGAGGATGTAGGGGCAGGCCGAGAGACAGACGTCGACGGAGGACATGCGCGTCGCCGCCTCCATCGCGCGGACCTGCCGCCCGATGTCGAGCGCGTCGGTGACCGACCCGCCGGGGGAGTTGAGGAAGACGGTCTGGACCGGATCGCGGGCGATCATGAAATCGGCGAAGCGCTGCGCGTCGCCCGGGCTGATCGTGCCGGTGAGGACGAGGGCGGGGGCGCCCTCCCACTCGGTCGCCTCGAACAGCAGGCGCGAGGGCATGTCCTGCGGCACCGGCAGGGGGCGCGAGCCGGGGGGCGCCTCGCGCGGGGTCATCC
>JAMWZF010000190.1 GCA_024304875.1 Paracoccaceae bacterium | reverse complement strand
ATCCAGTGACCCTCGGTCGGCAGGGCGGTGATTTCGCCATGTTCGACGGTCACGTTCGGATGCGCGCGCAGGCGCGCTGTCACGGCGGCCGAGAATGCCTCGCGGTCGACCGCAAGGGCGCCGCCGGCAGGAAGCTTGTGGGCATCGGCCGTCTGCATGATCAACCCGCCGGCAGCCCGCATTTCCCAGTGCAGCAGGCCGACGGCGTTCTGCTCATCGTCGTCCGATCGGAAGGAATTCGAGCAGACCATCTCGGCCAGGTCGCCGGTCTTGTGAGCGAAGGTCCCGACCTCGGGCCGCATCTCGTGAATGACGACGGAGAGGCCGGCGTTCGCGGCCTGCCAGGCGGCCTCGGACCCCGCCAGACCGCCGCCGAGGATATGAAGGGTGCGTGTCATGGCTGCGGTCTACAAATGGACCGGACGAAAGGGAAGGGGCAGCGCGGCGGCGCCGCCCCCGTTCGTCAGAAACCGCCGAACTGTCCGATCGGATCCCGGCGGTCGAAGGTGGCGCCCCGACCTGCGCCGAAATTGAAGGTGGCGCTGACGCTGGCGTAGGTTTCGTCCGCGCCAAAGCCGGCCAATTCTGCGTCGAGCTTGCCGACTTCGGCCTCGATCAGCACCTGTTCGGTGACCTCGAAGCCCGCCCCGATGCCGTATCTGGTCAGTTGGAACTGATCGGTCAGGCGCGTATTGTCGAAATTCGCCCCTAGGACGGCACCGCCAGCCAGTTGGTAGGTCATTCCAAGACCGTATTGGGTGGCATCAACTTCGACGTCTCCGACGGCCGTACCGAAGTAGGCATCGGCCCGGTTCACCCCGAAATAACCCGCGAACTGAAGCGCATCCTTTTCGTATCCGCCTTCGACGCCGAAATAGTTCGAGTCGCCTGCGTCCGAGTTTTCCCGCCCGATGTAATAGCCGAACGATGCCTGCTCGTTGGCATGGTAGACGGCGTGGATCGCATAGGTGGTCGTATCGCCGGAGAGGCCGAAGAGATCGCCTTCCGTGTAGCCCAGATCGAATTGGACAGCGAATTCCCGGGACAGCGCCATTTCGACGGACCCGTCGAGGCGAACGCCCTCGGTTTCGAGATCGGAATCGGTAAGTGCCGAATATCCCAATGAAACTTCCCCGCCGGTCAGGCTTTGCGCGGTTGCGGCGAAGGGCGTGAGACAAAGCGCAACGACAGCGCCGTATTTTGGTATCAACATGGTATCCTGCTTTTCTGCTCGAGAGGTTCTTTGGCCTCGGTTCCCGTGTACAGGACGAAACGATCTGCAAGAAGCGGAAAACTGCCGTGGTGCGCCGGTTTCCTACAATTGCGTTTCTTCGGCTACTTTGTGGGCCGCAGGTCATGCAATTCCGATACGACAGCAGATATTCTGGCTGCCTCGGCGAAACAGGACTCGATCCAGGCAAGCGTGGCATCGATGGCCGGGTCGCCGCGCCGGCTCTCATGGTAGGACATCCAGACTTCGGAATGGACCTGCGCGGTCCCGATCGGCGACATCCCCTCCAGACGGCAGGCGAACATCCGTGGGAGCGGCCCGGGGAGCCCGGTTTCGACCATGATACGCGACAAGGCGATCAGGTTGTCGGCCCGCAGGACCGGCGGTTTTTCGAATGTCTCGAAGCCGAGCTGCATCACTCCCAATGCGTCGTGCCGCTCGGTCAGACCGACCCAGTTGCCGGAGGTCTGCGCGTCCGGTGGGCCGAAGATCGCGAACTGAACGTCCGAGACCCTGCGGGTCAGCACCCGTCCTGTCCTGAGGGCACCGTGCGAGACGAGAACGTCGCAATCGCCCAGTCCCTCTCCGAAGACGCGCTCGCCGAATTCGTAGTGGATATGCTCCATGTCCGTCCCGCGCAGGCAGAGGCCCGGGATCAGGACGCTCATCAGGACGGTGGGCGTGCAGCCGATCCGAAGATCGACAGGGGCCCGCTCGTCCGCGGGGGCCATTGCGTTGATCTCGCGCTTGAGGTTGCCCTCGAAGGTCATCGCCAGTTCGATCAGACCGGCCACTGCGGTGCTGGGCGCCCAGCCGTCCGCTGTCCTGACGAAGGGGGCGGCGCCCATGCGCGTCGCTATCCTGTCAAGCCGTCGGGACACGGTCGCAACAGATGTATGCAGCAGAGCGGCGGCGCCGGTCATCGAACCGGCCCGGGATACGGCAAGAAGGAATCTCAGGTCGTCCCAGCTGTCCATCGTCACCACCGTTCGATGCCATCCACCGTGGAAACTTGTGCCAGTGCAGAGTTGAAACAGGGCAGGGCGGGCCGGGCCGACCGCCAAACAGGTAAGCCGAATACATCTTTGACGATAGGTCAGTGCAAGCTCGGGTCCAGCGAGACAACCCCGGGCGCCGGAGGCCGGCGCCATCGGCGACAGAGCGCCGACGGCCCGGTCCGGGTCAGTCCTGTTCGGGCTCGGCTCCGTCGTCGTCGCCCTGGTCGGCGATCCAGGCGACGCTGACCACTTCCTCGCCCTTGGCGGTGTTGAACACCTTGACGCCGCCGGCACTGCGCGACCGGAAGGAAATGCCATCCACCGGCACCCGGATCGACTGGCCGGTGTTGGTGACGAGCATGATCTGGTCGTCGGAGTCGACCGGGAAGGAGGCGACGATCTTGCCCGAGGCCATCGCCTTGGTCCACGCCGTGACGCCGAGGCCGCCGCGCCCGCGCACCGGGTAGTCCTGGCTCGAGGTCAGCTTGCCCGAGCCCTTGGCGGTGATGGTCAGGATCAGGTTCTCGGCCGCCGACATCTCGGCATAGCGCTCGGGAGAAAGCTCGCCCGGTGTCACGGCCTCTTCGTCCTCGTCCGTCTCGGCCTCGTCCGTGAGGCCGGCCATGGCGCGGCGCATCTTGAGGTAGGCCGCCCGTTCCTCGGAACTCGCCTCGAAGTGGCGAATGACGGACATCGAGACGACCTTGTCGCCGTTGTTCAGCTTGATTCCGCGCACGCCGACCGAGGCGCGGGAGTTGAAGACGCGCACGTCCGTGGTCGGGAAGCGGATCGCACGGCCCGAATCCGTGACCAGCATCACGTCGTCATCCTCGGAACAGATGCGGGCGTTGATCAGGGACATGCCCGCGTTCTCGTCCTCGAACTTCATCGCGATCTTGCCGTTGCGCATGACATTGGTGAAGTCGGACAGGCGGTTGCGCCGCACGGTGCCCTTGTCGGTGGCGAAGATGATCTGCAGGTCGTCCCATTCGTCTTCGTCCCGGTCCACCGGCATGATGGCGGCGATGGAGACGCCCGAGGGGATCGGCAGGATGTTGACGATCGCCTTGCCCTTGGACGTCCGCCCTCCGAGGGGCAGGCGCCAGGTCTTGAGCTTGTAGACCATCCCGTCGGTGGTGAAGACCAGCAACTGGGTGTGGGTGTTGGCCACGAAGAGGGTGGTGACGACGTCGTCCTCTTTCAGGCTGCCGCCCGAGAGACCCTTGCCGCCGCGCTTCTGGCTGCGGAAGTCGGCGAGGGCCGTGCGCTTGATGTAGCCGCCCTGGGTGACGGTCACCACCATGTCCTCGCGCTCGATCAGGTCCTCGTCCTCCATGTCGCCCGACCAGTCGACGATCTCGGTGCGGCGGGGGACGGCATAGGCGTCGCGGATCTCGGTCAGCTCGGAGGAGATGATGCCGAGGATGCGCTCGCGGGACCCCAGGATCTCGAGGTATTCCTTGATCTTGCCGGCCAGCTCTTCCAGTTCGTCCGTCACTTCCTTGACGCCGAGCTGGGTGAGGCGCTGGAGGCGCAGCTCGAGGATGGCGCGGGCCTGGGTCTCGGACAGGTTGTAGGTCCCGTCCTCGTTCATCGTGTGGGTCGGATCGTCGATCAGCCGGATGAAGGGGGCGATCTCCGCGGCCGGCCAGCGGCGCTCCATCAGCTTCTCGCGCGCCTCTGCGGCGTCGGCGGAGGCGCGGATGGTGGCGACCACCTCGTCCACGTTGGACACGGCGACGGCCAGGCCGCAAAGGACGTGTGCCCGGTCGCGGGCCTTGCGCAGTTCGAAGGCCGTGCGACGGACGACGACATCCTCGCGGAAGTCGAGGAAGGCGGTCAGGAACCGGCGGAGCGTCAGCGTCTCGGGCTTGCCGCCGTTGAGCGCCAGCATGTTGCAGCCGAAGTGGGTCTGCATCGGGGTGAAGCGGAAGAGCTGGTTGAGGACGACCTCGGCGGTCGCGTCGCGTTTCAGCTCGATCACCACGCGCACACCGTGCCGGTCGGATTCGTCCTGCACGTGGGCGATGCCCTCGATCCGCTTCTCGCGGGCGGCCTCGGCGATGCGGTCGATCATCGCCGCCTTGTTCACCTGGTAGGGGATCTCGTCGATGACGATGGCGTAGCGGCCCTGGCGCAGCTCCTCGACCCGGGTCTTGGCCCGTACGATCACGCTGCCGCGCCCTTCGAGGTAGGCCTTCCGCGCGCCGGAGCGGCCGAGCATGATGCCGCCGGTGGGGAAGTCGGGACCCGGGACGTAGTCGATCAGCGCCTCGGACGACAGGTCGGGGTCCTCGATCAGGGCCAGCGTGGCGTCGATCACCTCGCCGAGGTTGTGGGGCGGGATGTTGGTCGCCATGCCGACGGCGATGCCGCCCGCGCCGTTGACCAGCATGTTGGGGAACTTGGCCGGCAGGACCGTGGGTTCGCGATCCTTGCCGTCGTAGTTGTCCTGGAAGTCGACGGTGTCCTTGTCGATGTCGTCCAGCAGCGCCAGCGCGACCTTCTCCATCCGGACCTCGGTGTAGCGCATGGCCGCGGCCTTGTCGCCGTCCATCGAGCCGAAGTTGCCCTGCCCGTCGAGCAGGGGCAGGGACATGGAGAAGTCCTGCGCCATCCGCACCAGCGCGTCGTAGATCGCGCCGTCGCCGTGGGGGTGGTACTTGCCCATGGTGTCGCCGACGGGGCGCGCGGACTTGCGGTAGGGCTTGTCGTGGGTGTTGCCGGTGTCGTGCATGGCGAAGAGGATTCTGCGGTGCACAGGTTTCAACCCGTCGCGCAGATCGGGAATCGCCCGGCTGACGATCACGCTCATCGCGTAGTCGAGGTAGGCCGTCTTCATCTCGTCGGCGATGTCGATTGTCGGCCCGTCGTGCGGGGCCGGAACCGGGGCGCCGGAATCGTCAGCGTTTTCAGGGGGTTCTTGGTCGTCGCTCACTGGGGTCGCCTGTTCCGCTGGGCCCCGTGGGGGGCGCTATATCTTGTTGGCCGGACTATACCAGAGACCAAGGCTGGGGTGCAATGCGTGCTGGCCCCGGTTGTCAGCAGCCACCAGGGAGAAGTGATACCACATTGTTTTTATTGACTTTTAGTCCAGTCATGCTCCGATTTTCACATATGGGCACAAGAAGGGCATGAGACAATGACCGAAACCGAACTGATGCTGCGGGGCTACGGACTGACGACGGCCGAGATGTTCTACCGGATGCCGGACCATCCGGCAGTCCTCAACACCTTCATCTGGCAGGATTACGACCTCGCCCCGGACCACGAAAGGCTCTTCCGCTTCATCGAGTTCTGGCAGGACGAGATCGAGGGGCCGCTGCATTCCGTCCGCTACACGCATCGCCAGCTGATCGGGCCGGGCGAGTGGCGGCAGGTCGTGGGCGAATTCACCTACCACTGAGGGGCGGCGGGCAGGAGACGCCTCAACCGGACCAGTCGGGCTTGCGCTTGGTCAGGAAGGCGTCGATCCCCTCGTCGGTATCGCGCATCAGCATGTTCTCGACCATCGCGGCGCCGGCCATTTCGTAGGCCGCGGCCTCGCCGACCTCGGCCTGATCGTAGAACAGCGACTTCCCGATGCGGACCGCCGAGGACAGCTTGCCCGCCACCCTCTCGGCGAGCTCTGTCGCGGCGGCCTCGAGCTCGGCCTCGGGCACAACCCGGTTGACCAGCCCGATCTCGCGGGCCTCCTCGGCCTCGATCAGCCGGCCGGTGGTCAGCATCTCGAAGGCGCGCTTGGCGGGCACGGCGCGGGTCAGCGCCACCATCGGGGTCGAGCAGAACAGGCCGATGTTCACGCCGTTCACTCCGAATCGAGTGCCTTCCGCCGCGACGGCCATGTCGCAGCTGGCCACCAGCTGGCAGCCG
>JAMWZF010000019.1 GCA_024304875.1 Paracoccaceae bacterium | reverse complement strand
ACACGCCGGGCCACGCTGCCTTCACCTCGATGCGCGCCCGCGGTGCCCAGGTGACGGACATCGTGGTGCTGGTCGTCGCGGCGGATGACGCCGTGATGCCGCAGACCATCGAGGCCATCAACCACGCCAAGGCGGCCAAGGTCCCGATGATCGTCGCGATCAACAAGATCGACCTGCCCGCCGCGAACCCCGACAAGGTCCGCACCGACCTGCTTCAGCACGAGGTGATCGTGGAGAAGCTGTCGGGCGACGTGCAGGACGTGGAAGTCTCGGCCCAGACCGGCGACGGCCTGCCCGACCTTCTGGAAGCCATCGCCCTTCAGGCCGAAATCCTCGAGCTGAAAGCCAACCCCGACCGCGCCGCCCTCGGCGCCGTGATCGAGGCACAGCTGGACGTCGGCCGCGGTCCCGTCGCGACAGTGCTGGTCGAGAATGGCACCCTGAAGCAGGGCGACATCTTTGTCGTCGGCGAGCAGTGGGGCAAGGTCCGCGCCCTCATCAACGACAAGGGCGAGCGGGTGAAGGAAGCCGGGCCGTCGGTTCCGGTCGAGGTTCTGGGCCTCAACGGCACGCCCGAGGCCGGCGACGTCCTGAACGTCGTCGAGACCGAGGCGCAGGCCCGCGAGATCGCCGAGTACCGCCAGCAGGCGGCCAAGGACAAGCGCGCCGCCGTCGGTGCCGCGACTACCCTTGAACAGCTCATGGCCAAGGCCAAGGAAGACGAAAACGTCTCCGAGCTGCCGATCGTGGTCAAGGCGGACGTGCAGGGCTCTGCCGAGGCCATCGTCCAGGCGATGGAGAAGATCGGCAACGATGAGGTCCGTGTCCGGGTGCTGCATTCCGGTGTGGGCGCCATCACCGAGAGCGACATCGGCCTTGCCGAAGCCTCGGGCGCGCCGGTCATGGGCTTCAACGTCCGTGCCAACGCCCCCGCCCGCGCCGCGGCGAACCAGAAGGGTGTCGAGATCCGCTACTACAGCGTGATCTACGACCTCGTGGACGACGTGAAGGCGGCGGCCTCGGGCCTGTTGTCGGCCGAGGTCCGCGAGAACTTCATCGGCTACGCCGAGATCAAGGAGGTCTTCAAGGTCTCCAATGTCGGTCGCGTCGCGGGTTGCCTTGTCACCGAGGGCGTCGCGCGCCGGTCCGCCGGTGTCCGCCTCCTGCGCGACAACACCGTGATCCACGAGGGCACGCTGAAGACGCTCAAGCGGTTCAAGGACGAGGTCTCCGAGGTCCAGTCGGGCCAGGAGTGCGGCATGGCCTTCGAATCCTACGACGACGTGCGCCCTGGCGATGTCATCGAGATCTTCGAACGGACCGAGGTCGAGCGGACGCTCTGATCCTCAAGTTCGAGCAGCAATCGGAACGCCGCGGTTCGAAAGGATCGCGGCGTTTCTTCGTTCCGGCGCCCGGTCAGGGGCCGGGATGGGCCGGCCGGTGTATGTCTGATCCCCGACGCAAACCACGACACGGCTGTCGGCGAGTGTGCGGACAACAAATCCCTGACCCGATACGCAAGACCCGACCGTGATGGTGCGAAGCATCGGACCTATCCCCCATGGCGAGATGCAATGGAGATACCTTAGCGTAAACTTTGGACCCGGTAGCCAAAAATTGGAGCTGATCGGCCCTCGACTTGGCGCTGCCCGTGGGAATTGCCGTCAGAGCCAGTCCCGAAGGATGGGAATCAGGGGCAGATCGGCCGGAGGCATCGGATAGTCGCGAAGCTGATTCGGCCGTGCCCAAGCCAGGGTCTGTCCCTCCCGCGCCTCGGGTGTTCCTTCCCACTTGCGGCAGGCGAAGAGGGGCATCAGCAGGTGGAAATCCTCGTAGGTGTGGCTGGCGAAAGTCAGCGGCGCGAGGCAGCTGGCCCAGGTCCCGATGCCGAGTTCCTCGTGAAGTTCCCGGATCAGCGCGGCTTCGGGCGTCTCGCCGCGTTCGACCTTGCCGCCCGGGAATTCCCAGAGGCCCGCCATGGATTTGCCCTCGGGCCGCTGCGCCAGCAGCACGCGCCCGTCTACGTCGATCAGGGCGACGGCTGAAACAAGGACCGTCTTCAAGAGCGATAGTCCGCGTTGATCTCGACGTAGCGGTTGGTCAGGTCGCAGGTCCACATCGTCGCCATGCCCCCGGCCAGGCCGAGGTCGACGGCGATCACCAGCTCCTGCCCCTTCATGTAGTCGGCGCCGGCCTGTTCGGTGTAGCTCTCGGCCACCCAGCCGTTCTCGGCCACGAGAATGTCGCCGAAGCGGATCGACAGCCTGTCGCGGTTTGCCTCGGCCCCCGACTTGCCCACGGCCATGACGATACGGCCCCAGTTCGGATCCTCGCCCGCCAAGGCGGTCTTGACCAGCGGGCTGTCGGCGATGGCGCGGGCGACCTTGCGGGCGTCGGCGTTGGTGCGCGCGCCGTTGACCCGGACCTCGACGAACTTCGTCGCGCCCTCGCCGTCGCGGACGACCTGGTGGGCGAGGTCCAGCATGACTTCGTGCAGCGCATCGTTGAAGGCGACGCTGTCGGTCACGTCGATACCCGAGGCACCGGTGGCGGCCATCAGGAGGGTGTCCGAGGTCGAGGTGTCGCTGTCCACCGTGATGCAGTTGAAGGTCAGGTCGGTCTGGGCCCGGAGCAGAGCCTGAAGCGCGTCGTGCCCGATCTTCGCATCGGTGAAGATGTAGACCAGCATGGTGCCCATGTCGGGGGCGATCATGCCGGAACCCTTGGCGATGCCCGCGATCCGCACGGAGCCACCGTTGATCGCCACCTCGCGGCCCGAGCCCTTGGGATAGGTGTCGGTGGTCATGATCGCACGGGCGGCGCCGTCGATGCCGCCGGGGGTCAGGTTGTTCTTCAGCTCGTCAAGCTTGGCGATGATGCGGTCGTGGGGCAGGCGCTCTCCGATCACCCCGGTCGACGAGGTGAAGACGCGGGTGGCAGGGATGCCGAGGCGCTCGGCGACGGCATCCGAGATTGCGGCAACCGATCCGTCACCGGCCTTGCCCGTGAAGGCGTTGGAATTGCCCGAGTTCACGACGAAGGCCGCGCCAGCACCCTGGGCGCCGCCGATCTTGGCCTCGCAGTCCCGCACGTTGGCGGACCGGGTGGAGGACCGGGTGAAGACCCCGGCGACCGTGCTGCCGGCGGCGATCTCGGCCAGCATCACGTCCACCCGGTTCTTGTAGCGCACTCCCGCTTCGGCGTGGGCGAACCGCACCCCCGCGATTTCAGGCAGATCCGGAAAGGAAGCGGGGGCGAGGGGAGAGACGATCATGTGTCAGTTTTCCAGAAGATCGAGGTTGGTCAGCACGGAGGGGTCGATGTCCCCCACGCCGAGTTGGTCGATCTCGGCCGTCTCGGTCAACTCCTCGATGCGGGCGAGGATGGCCTGTTCCTGAAGCTGCGCCACGATCTGGGGCCGCACTGCCTCGAGCGGGGGGCGTTCCTCGTCGCGGACCTCGTTCAGGGTGATGACATGCCAGCCGAATTCGGTCTGGACCGGCTCGGAGATCTCTCCGACCTCGAGCGCGAGGACGGCCTCTTCGAACGCGGGCACCATGCTGCCGGGGCCAAACCAGCCGAGCTGGCCGCCGTTGGGGCCGGAGGGACCGGTGGAGTTCTGCCGGGCCAGCATCCCGAAGTCGGCGCCGTTCTCCAGCTCTTCGATCAGCGCCAAGGCCTCTTCCTCGGTCTCGACGAGGATGTGGCTGGCGTTGAACTCCTGCGTCAGCTCCTCGCCTTCGAACATCGCGTCGTAGGCCTCCTGCACCGCCTCGTCGGTGACGGCGGTGGCGACGAGATCGCTGATGATCTCGCCGGACTTGAGGCTGCGTTCTTCGTTGGCGAGCGTGTAGTCGACCCGGGCGGGCACCTCCGAGAGGGTGTCGGCCAGAAGCTGCTGCTGGACGAGCTGGTCGCGCAGGCCCTCGAACAGGACTTCGGGCGGCAGCTGGTTGTACTGCTCGCCAAGCTGCGCGCGCAGGACGATCATCTCGCCCAGGGTGATCTCGGTCCCGTTCACGGTGGCGATCACGGTCTCGGCGGTGACATCGGCGGAAGCCGGCGCATCGGCCTCTTCGGTTGCGGTCTCCGTCTCGGTGTTTTCGGTCTCGGCCGCTCCGGTTTCGGCTTCGGGGGCGTCGGAGGCGGTGTCCTGGGCCAGGGTCGGTCCGGTCAGCAGGAGAAGCGCCGCGAGGGCGGAAGTCAGTCGCATCATGGTGATTTCGGTCCTTATTTCGCGCCGCACCGGGGGTCGCCCCGGCGGCGGCGTTGACACTCACATACCCGGCCCTTACATCGCCATCAGGTCCCGAGGGGGCCGGTCTTGGCCCTTGTTCTATGGGGCGTGTCCAAGAGGCACAACCAACCTCCTCTGATAATGAATTGATCGCAGCCGGGGACGGACCCGGCACCGCGAGGAGACGACATGCTGGGTTTGGGAAAGTTCGCGAAGAAGGTGTTCGGCACCGCAAACGACCGCAAGGTCAAGGCGACGCTGCCGCTGGTCGAAAAGATCAACGCGCTGGAGCCGGAATTCGAGAAGCTCGACGACGCCGGGCTGATCGCAAAGACCGAAGAGTTCAAGAAGCGGATCGCCGAGGGCGAGAGCCTCGACAACATCCTGCCGGAAGCCTTCGCCAACTGCCGCGAGGCCGCCCGCCGCGCGCTGGGCCTGCGGGCCTTCGACGTCCAGCTGATGGGCGGGATCTTCCTCCACCAGGGCAACATCTCGGAGATGAAGACCGGCGAGGGCAAGACCCTTGTCGCCACGTTCCCCGCCTACCTCAACGCGCTGACCGGCAAGGGCGTGCATGTCGTGACCGTGAACGACTACCTTGCCGCGAGGGACGCCGAGTGGATGGGCAAGGTCTACGAGGCCCTTGGCCTGACCTGCGGGGTCGTGACCTCCTACCAGCCGACGTCGATGGACGCCGCCTCGATGGAGGCCGGCCGTAGCGCCCACGAGGAGGCCAAGCGCGCCGCCTACAAGTGCGATGTCGTCTATGCCACCAACAACGAGCTTGGCTTCGACTACCTGCGCGACAACATGAAGACCGAAGTCGCGCAGATGGCCCAGCGTGGACACCACTTCGCCATCGTCGACGAGGTGGACAGCATCCTGATCGACGAGGCGCGGACGCCGCTGATCATCTCGGGCCCGAGCCAGGACCGTTCGGATCTCTACAAGAAGATCGATGCGATCATTCCCGAACTTGAAGCCGACATGTTCGAGCTCGACGAGAAGACGCGCAACGTGACCTTCACCGAGGAAGGCAACGAGTTCCTCGAGCGCCGCCTGCTGGCCGCCGGCCTGCTGCCCGAGGGGCAGAACCTCTACGACCCCGAGAGCACCACGCTGGTCCACCACATCAACCAGGGGCTTCGGGCGCACAAGCTGTTCACCAAGGACAAGGACTACATGGTCCGCGACGGCAACGTCATGCTGATCGACGAGTTCACCGGCCGCATCATGGCCGGGCGCCGCCTGTCCGACGGCCTGCACCAGGCGATCGAGGCCAAGGAAGGCGTCGATATCAAGCCCGAGAACGTCACGCTGGCGTCTGTCACCTACCAGAACTACTTCCGCCTCTACGACAAGCTGGCCGGCATGACCGGCACCGCCCTGACCGAGGCCGACGAATTCGCCGAGATCTACAAGCTGGGCGTGGTCGAGGTGCCGACAAACCGGCCCATCGCCCGCAAGGACGAGGACGACGCCGTCTACCGGACCGCCAAGGAAAAGTACGACGGCATCGTCAAGGCGATCCAGGAGGCCAACGCCAAGGGCCAGCCGATCCTCGTCGGCACCACCTCGGTCGAGAAGTCGGACCAGCTCTCCCAGCTGCTCAAGGGCGCTGGGATCGAGCACAACGTCCTGAACGCCAAGTTCCACGAGCAGGAAGCGCAGATCATCGCCGACGCCGGCAAGCTGGGCGCGGTGACCATCGCGACCAACATGGCCGGCCGCGGGACCGACATCAAACTGGGCGGCAACGTCGACTTCAAGATCATGGAAGCGATCGAGGCCGACCCCGAGGGCGCCCCCGCCGCGATCCGCGCCCGGATCGAGGAAGAGCACAAGTCCGACGAACAGAAGGTGAAGGAGGCCGGCGGCCTCTTCGTTCTTGCCACCGAACGGCACGAAAGCCGCCGGATCGACAACCAGCTGCGTGGCCGTTCAGGCCGGCAGGGGGACCCGGGCCGCTCGGCCTTCTTCCTGTCGCTCGAGGACGACCTGATGCGGATCTTCGGGTCGGAACGGCTCGACAACCTGCTCGGCAAGCTGGGGATGCAGGAAGGCGAGGCCATCGTGCACCCTTGGGTGAACAAGTCGCTCGAGCGCGCGCAGGCCAAGGTCGAGGCCCGCAACTTCGACATCCGCAAGCAGCTGCTGAAATTCGATGACGTGATGAACGACCAGCGGAAGGTCATCTTTGCCCAGCGGCGCGAGATCATGGAGGCCGAGGACCTTTCCGAGATCGTGCAGGACATGCGGCACGAGGTGATCGACGACCTGGTCGACGTGCATATTCCCGAGCGATCCTATGCCGAGCAGTGGGATGTCGAGGGCCTTTATGCCGAGACGATCAAGTACCTCGGCATCGACGAGCCCGTCGTGGCCTGGGCCGAGGAAGAGGGCGTCGACGACAGCGACATCCGCGAACGGCTGCAGACGGCCTCGGACAAGTTCATGGCCGAGAAGGCCGAGGCCTTCGGCGCCGACACGATGCGCAACATCGAGAAGCAGATCCTTCTGAATACCATCGACGCGAAGTGGCGAGAGCACCTGCTGACGCTGGAGCACCTGCGCTCGGTCGTCGCCTTCCGGGGATATGCCCAGCGCGACCCGCTGAACGAGTACAAGACCGAGGCATTCCAGCTGTTCGAGAGCCTGCTGGACGGGCTGCGCACGGATGTGACCCAGAAGCTGTCGCAGATCCGCCCGATGAGCGCCGAAGAGCAGCGGGCGATGCTCCAGCAAATCGCCGATCAGCAGCGCAGGTTGCAGGAGGCCGCTAAGCCGAAGGCCGCCGCACCGGCCGCCCCTGCCGCGACCGCCGCCGCGCCTGCCATGGCGGGTGCCGGCGACGAGGCGCCGGTGACCGGGCCGGTCGAGGGGTTCGACGAGAACGACCCGCAGACCTGGGGCAACCCCGGCCGGAACGAAGCCTGCCCCTGCGGATCGGGCAAGAAATTCAAGCACTGCCACGGCAAGCTGACCTGACCGGCTGCATCGGGGCGTTAGGCAAGCGGCAACCCTGCCACGTTTACGCCCCGAAGACTCCCCAATCCGGTCCTTCTTAGAACACCGACCTGACGGACATTCTCTCCAACCGCTTGCTGGCTATGGAGACTACCATGTCCCGGATCAGAAAGATCGCGATGTTCGGAGGCACCTTCGCCGTGGCCCTCGGGATTGGCTTCGTCATGCAGAACGGCGATGCCCTCGCCGCCCGCTTCGGGACCGAAGACGAGCTTCGTGCCGCCCAGAACCAGGTTGGTCAGGCAGAAACCAACCATTTCATCGTGCTGGACGCTCTGCCGCAGGACGACATCACCGGTGAGGACGCGCCGGCGAGCGACCAGTCGAACCTGTCGCCGCACATGGGCCCTGTCCTGCCCGATCTGTCGATCCCGAGCTTTGCCACCGTCGTCGGGATGATTCCCCGGGCCCCCTCGGCAGTGACCATGCCCGAGCTGCCGACGCGGCTCGCCGCCGTCGATCCCGACCGGCTGCCTGCGACCGGCGAGGCGAGGAGTGACGTCACCACGACCGGTGTGGCCGCCGATGTCATGGCCGATACGGGCGCCTGCACCGCATCTCTGGATGCAACGGCCGGACCTGCGGCCCTCGTCACCCTGACGCTTGCCGCACCCTGCGCCATCGACAGCCGCGCCACGATTCACCACCAGGGCGTGATGTTCACCCTGCTGACCGACAGCGCCGGCCGGGCCGAAGTGACCGTGCCCGCGCTTGCCGAGTCCGCTGTCTTCATCGCTGATGTTTCCGGGTCCGACGGCGCTATGGCCATGGTCGAAGTGCCCGAGGTCGCGGCCTACGACCGCGCCGTTCTGCAATGGCAGGGCGCGTCCGGTCTGGAACTGCATGCCCGCGAATTCGGCGCGGACTACAACACCGAAGGCCACGTCTGGAAGGCCGCCGCCCGCGACGCCGATATCGCCATCGAGTCCGGCTCCGGCTTCCTCGTCCGTCTGGGCGATGCCGCAGCGGAAGAGGCGCTGATGGCCGAGATCTACACCTTTCCCTCCGGCACCGCAGCGCGCGACGGTAATGTCCGGCTGACCGCCGAGATCGAGATTACCGCCGAAAACTGTGGCCGCGATATCTCGGCCCAGTCCTTGCAGGTCGGTCCCGGCCGCGAGAACAGTGCCCTGGACCTGACCCTGACCATGCCTGGGTGTGACGCGACCGGGGACTTTCTCGTCTTGCAAAACATGTTCGAGGACCTGACACTCGCGGCCAAATGAGGCCATGGCGACGTGATCCCACAGTCCTGAAGAATGCGGCGGTCCTCGCCGCATTTTTCGTTGTGGCCCTTTTCGATGTCGCGCGCGCGCAGGAGGTGACCGTCACCCGCGGCGGACTGAGCTTGTCCGGCGAGGTCCTTGGGTATGACGGTCGCTACCTGCGACTGGCCACCGAGGCCGGAGAGGTGACGCTCGACTACGACGGGGCGACGTGCAGCGGCGCATCCTGTCCGGATCCGGATGCGTTTGTCCCGATCATCAGGGTATCCGGCAACCCGCGCCTGCTCTCCGCCCTCGCGCCGCCATTGGTCGATGCCTACGGGCGCCAATCGGGTCTGATCGTCGAGATCGAGGGGGCGTCTCACCGCCTGGTCCCGCCGGACGGCGGCACACCGGTTCTCGTGCTCGATCTCGTCCCGACCTCGGGAGAGGAAGGGGCCGCCGATCTCGTCGCCAATGTGTCGGACCTCGTCCTGCTCGACCGGTCCCTCGACACGGCGGAGCTGGACCTCGCCCGCGCGGCCGGGCTTGGCGACCTGTCGGACGGCGACTTGGGCCGGATCATCGCATTGGATGCCGTGGTGCCGGTGGTGGCGCCCGGGCAGGACGTGCAGCAGATCAGAGTGGACACGCTCGAGGCGGCCATTTCGGGACGGGTCCGGAACTGGAGCGCGCTCGGCGGCCCGTCGGGACCGCTGTCTGTCCTGCTGCCCGAGGCGCCCTTCCTGCCGCTGCCGGGCGAACCTTACGACGTGTCCGTCGCCCCGCTGGACGAGGTCGCCCGAAGGGTCGCCGATACGCCGGGAATGCTCGGCCTCGTCGGTTTCGGAGACGGCGGCAACGCCCGCCCCCTGGCGATCTCGGGTCCCTGCGGACGGCCGATCCTTGCCTCGGAAGAGACCGTGAAGTCCGGCGATTATCCTCTGACGCGGCCGATATTCCTCTATCGACCCGCCCGTCGCCTGCCTGAGGCGGGAGAGGACTTCCTGACCTGGTTGAGGTCACGCGAGGCCCAGGGGGTGATCCGCCGCGCCGGATTTGTCGACCTGACCAGCGAGAGAATCGGTTTGGACCGGCAGGGTGAACGGTTGGCCGGCGCCATCGCCTCGGCCGGGCCCGAGATCGGACTCGGAGAGTTGCAGCGAATGGTGCGTATCCTGTCCGGCCACGACCGCCTGACCGCCACCTTCCGATTTCAGGACGGCGCGACACGGCTGACGCCGCAGTCACGGTCCTATCTTCTGCAACTGGCCCGCGCCATCGCCGAAGGGCTGCACGATGGAGACAGGTTGATGCTGGTGGGCTTCAGTGACGGTCGGGGGCCGGCGATGGTCAATCGTGATCTGTCGCGGGCACGGGCCGAGGCGGTGCGGCGGGATCTGCTCGCCGCCCTTGGAGGTGTGCTGCCCGAGGGTGTCACCGTCACCACCGAAGCCTTCGGGGAGGCGCTGCCAATCGCCTGCGACGAAGTGCAATCCGGCCAGAACCTGAACCGTCGGGTGGAACTTTGGGTCGCGCGTCGGGGAGGGTGACGCCGCTGGCGCGAGAAATCAGGGCGGTGCCGGCAAAATGCTGAAAAGATTGCGGAAATTATGGCGCCGGATGTGCCGGACGGACGGCGCGCGAATGCTGACCTTTCCCGGGCTGACGGCCCTGTCGCGGCGCTACGAGACCGGCCGTAAAGATCCGTCTTCCACCGCTAGAGAAGTCCCTCCGCCCGAAAGCTGAGTTCGCCTTGCGCCCCGACGATGATGTGGTCGTGTACGACGATGGATAGGGCCCGCGCCGCGGCGTCGATCAAGCCCGTCATGTCGATATCCTCGCGCGAGGGCGCCGGATCGCCGCTGGGATGATTGTGGACGAGGATGAGGGCGCTCGCGTTCAGTTCAAGCGCGCGCTTGACCACCTCGCGCGGGTAGACCGGAACGTGGTCGACGGTGCCCTTGCCCTGCGCCTCGTCGGCGATCAGGACGTTCTTGCGGTCGAGATAGAGAACGCGGAACTGTTCGGTCTCGCGGTGGGCCATGACCGTCCGGCAGTAGGTGACCACAGTGTCCCAGCCGGAAATGACCTGTCGTTGCAGGACGCGGGCGCGGGCCAGCCTGTGGGCGGCCGCCTCGACGACCTTGAGCTCGGTCACCACGGCGTCGCCCACGCCCTTCACCTCGCGCAGGCGCGCGGCCGGGGCGGAGAGGACAGCGGCGAAATCGCCGAAGACCTCGATCAGGTGACGGGCCAGGGGTTTGACGTCCTGCCGGGGGATGGCGCGGAACAGGACCAGTTCCAGCAGTTCGTAGTCGGGCATGGCATCGGCCCCGCCATGCAGGAAACGCTCGCGCAAACGCGTCCGGTGATCGCGCAGGTAGGATGGCGCCTTGTCGTTCCGCGGGCGCGGTTTCACCTCGTCGGCGTCGATGAGGTCGAACAGGCGCGGAGCCTCGGCGAGGGTTGTGCGGGTCATGCCGCCAGCGTCGCGCGATTCGGGTAAACGGGCTGTTAATGGGTGCGGGGTGGGCTGAAACCCACCCCAATCTCAGCCCTTCATCGAATCCCAGAAGCTCTTGACCGACTTGAAGAAGCTGGATGTCTGCGGATTGTTCTCGGCCTCGATCTTGTCGAACTCGCGCAGGATCTCCTTCTGGCGGGCGGTGAGGTTCACTGGCGTTTCGACCGCCAGTTCGATGAACATGTCACCGTGCCCGCCGCCCCGCAGGGAGGGCATGCCCTTCCCCTTGAGCCGCATCTGGCGGCCGGACTGGCTCCCCTCGGGCACTTTCACCCGGGAACGGCCGCCGTCGATGGTCGGGACCTCGATGTCTCCACCCAGCGCGGCGGAGGCCACCGACACGGGCACGCGGCAGTAGAGGTGGCTGCCGTCCCGCTGGAACAGCTCGTGGTCCTTGACCTCGATGAAGATGTACAGATCGCCGGCAGGGCCGCCGCGCAGGCCGGCTTCACCTTCTCCAGCCAGACGGATCCGCGTGCCGGTCTCGACACCCGCCGGGATGTTGACCGACAGGGCGCGATCCTTCTCGACCCGGCCTTCGCCGTGGCAGGTGTGGCAGGGGTTCTTGATCGTCTGGCCAAGGCCGTTGCAGGTCGGGCAGGTCTGCTCGACCGTGAAGAAGCCCTGTTGCGCCCGGACCTTGCCCATGCCGGAACAGGTCGGACAGGTCTGCGGTTCGGCGCCGCCTTCTGCTCCTGTCCCGCGGCAGGTGCCGCAAGGGACGGAGGTCGGCACCTGGATGGTCTTTTGCAGGCCCTTGTAAGCGTCTTCCAGCGTCACGCGCAGGTTGTAGCGCAGGTCCGAGCCGCGAGCGGCACGGCTACGGCCGCCACCGGCCCCGCGCGACCGGCCCATGAAATCGCCGAAAAGGTCGTCGAACACGTCGGAGAAGGCCGAGGCGAAGTCGCCCTGGCCGTGGAATCCGCCGGCGCCAGGTCGTCCGCCGCCGCCCATGCCGCCCTCGAAGGCCGCATGTCCGAACCGGTCGTAGGCCGCCTTCTTGTCGGCATCCTTCAGGACCTCGTAGGCCTCGTTCGCTTCCTTGAACTGGGTCTCGGCGTTGGGATTGTCGGCGTTGCGGTCGGGGTGAAGTTCCTTGGCCTTCTTGCGATAGGCCTTCTTGATCTCGTCGGCATCCGCACCCCGAGAGACCCCGAGCACTTCGTAGAAATCGCGTTTGCTCATCCGGATCGTCTCCTTGAACCGAACGGACCGGCCGTCCCTTTCGGGCAGCCGGTCCGCAGGTCATTGGGGCGCATCAGTCGCGCTTGCTGTCGTCCAGGTCCTCAAAGTCGGCATCGACGATGTCGTCCTCGTCGGCCGCGCGGGGACCGTCCTGATCCGGATCGGCGTCACCGCCGCCCGAGGCATCGGCCTGGCTCTTGTAGATCGCCTCGCCCAGCTTCATCGCGGCCTCGGTGACGTTCTGGATGCCGGACTTGATCTTGTCGGCGTTGTCGCCGTCCAGATCGTCCTTGAGCGCGGCAATGGCCAGTTCGATCGCCTCGATCGTGGTCGGGTCGACCTTGTCGCCGTGCTCTTCCATCGACTTCTCGGTCGAGTGGATGAGGCTCTCGGCCTGGTTCTTGGCGTCGACCAGACTGCGGCGGGCCTTGTCGCTCTCGGCATTCTCCTCGGCGTCGCGAACCATCTTCTCGATGTCCTCGTCGCTGAGGCCACCCGAAGCCTGGATCGTGATCTTCTGCTCCTTGTTGGTGCCCTTGTCCTTGGCACTGACAGAGACGATGCCGTTGGCGTCGATGTCGAAAGTCACTTCGATCTGCGGCATGCCGCGGGGCGCCGGCGGGATGTCTTCCAGGTTGAACTGACCGAGCATCTTGTTGTCGGCCGCCATTTCCCGCTCGCCCTGGAACACGCGGATCGTCACCGCGTTCTGGTTGTCCTCGGCGGTCGAGAAGATCTGGCTCTTCTTCGTCGGGATCGTGGTGTTGCGGTCGATCAGGCGGGTGAAGACGCCGCCCAGCGTCTCGATGCCCAGCGACAGCGGGGTCACGTCCAGAAGGACCACGTCCTTGACGTCACCCTGAAGCACACCGGCCTGAATGGCGGCGCCCATGGCGACGACCTCGTCGGGGTTCACGCCCTTGTGGGGCTCTTTCCCGAAGAACTTGGTCACTTCCTCGATGACCTTCGGCATCCGGGTCATGCCGCCGACCAGGACCACCTCGTCGATGTCGCCGGTGGACAGGCCCGCATCCTTGAGGGCGGCCTGGCAGGGCTTGATCGAGTTCTTGATCAGGTCGGAGACGAGGCTTTCCAGCTTGGCGCGGGTCAGCTTCATGACCATGTGCAGCGGCTGGCCGTTGGAGCCCATCGAGATGAACGGCTGGTTGATCTCGGTCTGGCTGGCGCTCGACAGTTCGATCTTGGCCTTCTCGGCGGCCTCTTTCAGGCGCTGAAGGGCCATCTTGTCGTTCGTCAGGTCGACGCCGTGTTCCTTTTTGAACTCGTCGGCGAGGTAGTTGACGATCCGCATGTCGAAGTCCTCACCGCCGAGGAAGGTATCCCCGTTGGTGGACTTCACCTCGAACAGGCCGTCGTCGATCTCGAGGATCGTGACGTCGAAGGTGCCGCCGCCAAGGTCGTAGACGGCGATGGTCTTGGTTTCTTTCTTGTCGAGGCCGTAGGCCAGCGCGGCGGCGGTCGGCTCGTTGATGATGCGCAGCACTTCGAGGCCGGCGATCTTGCCGGCGTCCTTGGTCGCCTGACGCTGGGCGTCGTTGAAGTAGGCCGGGACGGTGATGACGGCCTGGCTGACCTCTTCACCGAGGTAGGATTCGGCGGTTTCCTTCATCTTGCCGAGGATGAAGGCGGAAATCTGGGAGGGGGAGTACTTGTCGCCCTTGGCCTTGACCCAGGCGTCGCCGTTGCCGCCGTCGATGACGGTGAACGGCATGTTCTTCTTGTCCTTGGCGAGGTCGCTGTCGTCGAACCGGCGGCCGATCAGACGCTTGACGCCAAAGATGGTGTTCTCGGGGTTGGTGACGGCCTGCCGCTTGGCGGGCTGACCGACGAGCCGTTCGTCGTCGGTGAAGGCGACGATCGAGGGCGTGGTCCGCGCCCCTTCGGAGTTCTCGATCACCCGGGGCTGCGAGCCGTCCATGATGGCGACGCAGGAGTTGGTCGTCCCGAGGTCGATGCCGATGACTTTAGCCATTTTCAAATCCCTTCTCTTCAGGCGGTTTGAGCGGCGCGAACCCTTATCCGGCGCCCGCGCCTTCTGGTACTTGGCGCGGGGCGTTCGCCCGTTGCCGATCAGAGCGCTATATAGGCAGGGCACCGTGGGCCTGCAACGGCCCCCACCGGAGGTAATGTGACAAAAATGCCCGCAAGAGCAGGCGCCGGAGCGGCCCCGCTGTCGATCCGTGGCGTGATGCTCTGGAAAAGATTTCTGGACCGCCCGGGGCAAGAGGCCCTGCGCGATGCGATCCGCGGTGTCGTGGCCGCGGCGCCCCTGTTTTCGCCCGAAACCCGCTGGGGCAGGAAGATGTCGGTCCGGATGACGTCAGCCGGCCGCTTTGGCTGGTATTCGGACCGGCGCGGATACCGCTATGTCGACAAGCATCCCGCCGGCACCGACTGGCCCCCTATTCCGCCCGAGGCGCTGTCGATCTGGGATGCCGTGTCGGGCGTCGACCGGCAGCCGGAGTGCTGCCTCGTCAACTTCTACACCGGCACCGCGAAGATGGGCCTGCACCAGGACAAGGACGAGGCGGATTTCGACATGCCGGTGGTGTCGGTCTCGCTCGGCGATGATGCGCTCTTCCGGGTCGGGACCGAGGAACGGGGCGGCACGACGGAAAGCCTGTGGCTGGCTTCGGGCGACGTTCTCGTGCTGGGGGGCGCGGCGCGACTGCTTCACCACGGGGTGGACCGTGTGAAGCCGGGGACCTCGACCCTGCTCAAGGACGGCGGGCGGATCAACCTGACAATGCGGGTGGTGACCTGAACCAAACCGGCTGCATTGGCGGTGGCTCCGTGTGGTTGGTCTTGACCCACCCTCCAGGTCAGTTGCCCTCGATGCTGCAACAGCCCGATAGAAGGTAGGGGTCCTCGTCCCTCACGAGGACCTCCAGCCGCAGTCCGAAGGCCCGGTCCGACATCCCGTCGCTGCAGGCCGTGCGGCTGACGATGGCCACGGGCTCGCCCTCGGGCCCGATGATCGCGTAGGGCTCGATCCGGCCGTCGGCTCTCAGGGTCTGCGACTGCGGCCAGCTGCGGGTCCGGTTGGTCGCCATCTCGTCGAGGATCACCTCCTCGCCGGTGGTGACGAGGGACCAGAACGGCTCTGTTCCGCCGCAGCGCAGGCGGGGCGGCAGGGCGGCATCCTCCTGCCCCGGCTGGCGGGTGAGGTAGGTGAGCGACGCCCAACCCGACGCCTCGTCGATATTGACCCGGCCCCAGCCGTCCGCTTCCTCGACGACCTCGATTCCGATCGCGCCGGGCGCGAGGCTCCCGACGATTTCGGTTGCCGCGTCGGGGCCGGTCCGCACGTTCAGGACGTCGCCCTCGGACACGCCGGTGACGTCGTAAAGCGCCGGAAAGCTCTGTGCCGAGACGAGGCCGGCCCAGAGACAAAGGACAACTGCAAGTCTGATCATCGTGCGGCACTCCAGCTGACCGAAGCGTGTCGCTTGGTATAGAAATCGCCCATCAGACCGATCAGGACCAGGACCAGGCTAAGATACAGCGGGTAGGTGATCGAGCTGAAGTGGGGGTTGTAATTGATGAAGGTGAAGCCCCGCGCCTGGTCGATGGTGTGGAACAGCGGGTTCCAGTCGAACCAGGCCAGCATGTACCCGGGCATCGTGTTGGCGAGGAACATCTTGCCCGAGGCGATCATGTTGGCCCGGGAATAGACCGAACTGACCACGCCGACCGGCCCCGGAAACCATGGCTTGGCGGCGAGAAAGCAGAGTCCGATCGCGCAGCCCGAGAACCAGGCGAGGATGAACATGCTCATCGCCAGGGCCGGCTGGTCGATGTGGATGGGGGTCACGATCGCGTGGTAGAGGAACAGCACCGTCAGCAGCGACAGGGTCTGGGTGTAGAGCGTTCCGAGCGCCGCCGAGGTGATCGCCACCAGCGTGTTCATCGGCGCGTGCTTCATCATCTGGGAGGCCGGGCCCTCGGACCCCAGCACGGCGCCCAGCGCCTTGGTGTGGGTCAGGAACAGGAAGATCCCCGACATGATGTAGAGCATGAAATCGCCCCGCACCGCGTTGCCGCGCAGGCCGAGGACGGTGAACATGATGTAGAAGGCCAGCACGAAGACGACCGTCTGCAGCATGTTCATCAGCAGGCCGATCAGGGCGTTTCGGTGGGTTTGCCGGACGTGGCGGACGGTGGCGTGATAGATCAGCTCGAGCAGGGCGAAGGCGCTGCCTGCGTTCGTCCTGGGGGCGGTCCTTTGAAACATCTGCTCTGGGCTGCCTCTCGTCTGACCGGGGCATGTCGGGACAAGGCCCCATGCCACGATTTCCTTGCCGATGTCCTGCCGCGCCAGCATAAGAGGGGCGGAATCGCAGATCAACGATAACGCTCGATAAGGGCTGGAATAAGGAGCAGAGCGATGGATTACGACCTTGTGACAGAGGTATTCCGCCGCCTGGCGCTCGAGGCCGGCGACGCGATCATGGAGATCTACGACGGACCCGAATTCGAGGTGATGACCAAGGCCGACGCGAGCCCCGTCACCGCCGCGGACGAAGCCGCGGACGCCCTGATCTCGGCCGGCCTGCGCGCCGCTTTCCCGGGCGTGCCGCTGGTGACCGAGGAACAGGCCGGCACCCACGGCCAGGACGTCAGCACCTTCTTCATCGTCGACCCGCTTGACGGAACCAAGGAGTTCGTCCAGCGCCGCGGCGACTTCACCGTGAACATTGCCTACGTCGAGAACGGCATGCCGGTCCGCGGCGTCGTCTATGCCCCGGCGAAGGGCCGCCTGTTCTTCACGAACGCGCTGGGCGAAAGCGTCGAGGAGACCGGCGATCACGACAAGGACAAGGTCGGCGTGACCGAACCGATCAAGGTGTCCACCGCCGACAATGCCGCCCTCATGGTGGTGGCGTCCAAGTCGCACCGGGACCATGCCACGGACGAATACATCGGCAAGTATGCCGTGAAGGACATGACCAGCGCGGGCTCCTCGCTGAAGTTCTGCCTCGTCGCCACGGGCGAGGCCGACCTCTACCCGCGGCTCGGCCGGACGATGGAATGGGACACGGCCGCGGGCCACGCGGTCCTCGCCGGAGCCGGCGGCACGGTGGTCCGCTTCGACGACCACCGACCGCTGACCTACGGCAAGCCGGGCTTCGAGAACCCGTTCTTCATCGCCTATGCCCCCGGGGTCGAGCTGAAGAGCGCCTGATGTCCGTCCTGGTGGTCATCCCCGCCCGCTACGCCTCGTCCCGCTACCCGGGCAAGCCGCTGGTCGAGCTGACGGGTGCGGGAGGTCAGAAGAAGTCCCTGATCCGGCGGAGCTGGGATGCGGCGATGTCGGTGAACGGCGTCGACCGGGTGGTCGTCGCGACCGACGACGACCGGATCCGGGAGGCCGCCGAGGCTTTCGGCGCCGAGGTCGTGATGACCTCCGAGGCCTGCCGCAACGGGACGGAACGCTGCGCCGAGGCTTTCGATGCGCTGGGCGGCGGATACGATATCGTCGTCAATTTGCAGGGCGATGCCCCCCTGACCCCCGCCTGGTTCATCGAGGAGCTGGTCGCGGATCTGGGCGATCACCCGGTGGCCGAGGTGGCGACCCCGGTGCTGCGCTGTGACGGACGGGCCGTGTCCGGGTTCATCGAGGACCGAAGGGCCGGCCGTGTCGGCGGAACCACGGCGGTCTTCGGCACCGACCGCAACGCCCTTTACTTCTCCAAGGAAGTGATCCCCTACACAGGCACTGTTTACGCCGAAAACGACCCGACCCCGGTGTTCCACCACATCGGCGTCTATGCCTACCGGCCCTCGGCCCTGGCCGCTTACCCGTTGTGGGAGCCGGGTCCGCTGGAAGGGCTGGAGGGGCTTGAACAGTTGCGCTTCCTCGAGCGCGGGATCCACGTCCTGTGCACCGAGGTTCAGTCCCGCGGCCGCCAGTTCTGGGAGCTGAACAACCCCGAGGACGTGCCCCGGATCGAGGCGATGCTGGCGGAGATGGGGCAGGCATGACCCATGCGCCGCCGGTGAGCATGGTGGTCGTCTCGCGCGGCCGCCCGGACGCACTGGCCCGCTGCCTGACCTCGCTGACCCAACTGGACTATCCGGCCTTCGAGATCGTCGTCGTTGCCGACAAGGCCGGGCTGGACCGGCTCGACAGGATTGCGACCCTGTTCCGGCGCATCAAGAGGCAGCGCTTCGACAGCGCCAACATCTCACACGCCCGCAACCTCGGAATAGCGCAGGCGGCGGGCGATCTGGTTGCCTTCATGGGCGACGCTGCCGTGGCCGAACCTCTGTGGCTGCGGCATCTTGCGGCCGCCTTCGAGGACGACAGGGTGATGAGCGCGGGCGGCATGGTACTGGGGCCGGACGGTATCTCGGCTCGATGGGGTGCGCGGACCATCCGGCCCTCGGGCCGGTCAGAGCCCTTGCGGCTGACCGGCGACACGCCTGCCATGTTTACCGGTCGCCCGGGGGTCGGGATACGGA
>JAMWZF010000189.1 GCA_024304875.1 Paracoccaceae bacterium | reverse complement strand
ACCTCGTCCTTGCCTCGCAGTTCGGCAGCTTCCTCCAGCCGGTGGCGATCATGTTCGCCCTGCCGCTGGCGCTCATCGGCGTGGTACTGGGTCTGCTGGTCGGAGGGTCCACGCTGAACATGTTCTCGATGATCGGGTTCATCATGCTGATGGGCCTCGTGGTGAAGAACGCGATCCTGCTGGTCGACAATGCCAACCAGCATGTCCGGGGGGGCATGAACCTCTACGACGCCCTGCTCGAAGCCGGCACGACCCGGTTCCGGCCGATCGTGATGACGACCCTGGCGATGATCTTCGGCATGCTGCCGCTGGCGCTGAACCTGCACGAAGGGTCGGGCCAGAACGCGCCGATGGCGCATGCGGTGATCGGCGGGCTGATCAGTTCAACCGTCCTCACGCTGGTGGTTGTCCCGGTTGTCCTGACCTACGTGGACGGCTTCGGCCGGTTCGTGTCCCGGTTCACACCGCGCGCCCCGGACGACCGGCACGCCCCCGCGGAATGAGGCTGTCTCAACACACCGGTCCCGAAGCTGGAACCGGAGTCTCGTGCGCATTACGGATCACCAGATCAATGATTGATCGCCTCCGAGTTTCGAGTTGCTGAGCGGGCGCATCCCTTGGATCAAGGCCTCCAGGTCGGGCGTGTCGAACATCGCCAGATAGGCTTCGGCCCAAGCCAGCTCGAAACTCTGTACCTCGTCCTCGCCGTTGAAAAGCGTCTGCTCCTCTCCAGCGCGATCTGTGACAAGGCTTTGGTCCTCGAAGGCTGCGGGGATGAATTCCACCACACGACGGATGGCGCCATCGCATTCCTCGAACAGATCGAAGCCGTCGTCTTCCAGCAGGCTCGCCCCGACGACCAAGGGCGCTACCGCGTGCAGTTGGTAGTGCATTGCGCGGGGGCCACGACCCATCTCGAGCGGGAGCGCGCCCGCCTCATCTGCCTGACAAGCGACAAGGGTCAGCGACTCGGCACCCCATGTTCGCAGGTCGTCATTGTCTGCGGCATCGCCGGCCGCCACGGCGGCAAAGCCCGCCCAAGCCCGCAGATTGTTCTGGCTGGCCTTCGGCGGCGCTTCTTCTTCGAACCAGGTCGCCGAATGGGTCATGCGCGCGACAAGCCATTCTTCGATCTGCTGTCGGGCCTCGGGACCCGGCTCGACGACCTGAGTGGCTTGCAGGTAGGCCATCGCCATCCCGCCAATGCGCGAGGGAACCGACAGATTGGCGTTCATGCTGCCCAGCTCGGACAGGGCGTCGCCCGCGGCCCATTGATCGAGCGCCTGGATAACGCAATTGGCGTCGGCCTCGGCCGCGGCGCCCTCCTTCTCGAGGGCGGCATTCGCATGGGTGGCGAGATCGACGATGAAGTCATCCACCGGGCCCAGCGCCTCGTTGACCTCGGCGTTGGATTGTTCGTCGAGATCGGAACGGTCCTCGCTGTCATCCGTGTAACGGCTCCCGTAGGAGAGCGACACGACGGGCTCGGGGACCTCGAAGCAGGCCTGGCTTTCCGACTCCGGCGACTGGGCCAGAGCTCCCGAGGCCCCGGATACGGCCGCAAGCGCGACCGTGGGCAGGATCATGTGGCGGTTCATTCGGATGTCCTTTCATTACTCAGCAGTCCAACGCGGCTTTGCGCTTCCGGGTTTCCGGCCTCGGCGGCCCGTTCGAGCCAGCTGCGGGACAGATCGTTGTCGGGCCGGATCCCGATCCCATAGGCATAGGCCTCGGACAGCAGCATCATCGCCTCGACCTGGCCCTGCCCGGCACTGGCCTGCAGAAGCTCGGCATACCGATCGACGGCGGCCGGGCCTTCGGAGTCGCGCAGGATCTTGGCCAGTTCCAGCTGGGCCGCGGGATTGCCCTGCTCGGCCGCCGTTTCGTAGAGCCCGCGCACGTCGATGCGCTGGTTCACCTCTCGACGCAGCGCGTCGTCCGAGAACTTCAGAAGCTCGAGGGCGGAGGCCATGTCCTCGACAGGCGTGACGCCGATGTATCCGGTCCAGAGCTGGACCGCCTCGTCCATCGGGAGGTCGACCGTTCCTTCCTTGTGCATGGTCAGGATCTTGCGGAAGCCCAGCGGATAGCCGAGCTCGGTCGAGGCGCGGTAGAGGTCCATAGCCGTGCCAAGCGGATCATCGTAGAGTTCGGCGTTGGCAAGGATGGCATCACCGGTCGCGACCAGTTCCCAGTCGACGCCGCCGGAGGTGGCCCGGGCCACGTCGAGCCAGTGGCGCGCATCGTCCGGACGGTCCAGATGGGTCATCGCATCGGCCACCCGGATCGCCGCCATGCCGTGGCAGGGGATGACCGCGCGAATGCGCCCGATGTAGTCCGCGATGCGCTCGGGATCCTTCAGATGATACAGTGCGAAGGTCAGCGCCTGGGCGTCGCCGGTCCGGTCTATATCCGCAGCGAAGGTGTCCCAGGCGGCGGCGGCATCCATCTCGGGGTCGACCTCGATCAGGAGTTCGATGGCCCGGCCGTTTCCCCGCCGGGCCGCGGCCGTGGCCAGACGGATGATGTCGGCCAACTTCTCCTCCCGGAGCCCTGGATCGGCATAGAGCCGGGCCAGATCGATCATCGCGCCGTCTTCCTCGGCGGCGACGGCTTGTTCGAGGAACGCGCGGGCGGAATCGCGATCGCCGCTGCGCAGGGCCGCCTGGCCCCGTGCCGAATAGACCGGCTCGCCATTGCGTCGCAATCGGTCGATCAGCTTCGCGATGCTTTCCTCCGAGCCGACGTCCGAGTACCGCATGAGGTTCGCGAGCGACCGGCTGCGGTCGCTGACGGCCTGCGATTGTAGCTGCGCCAGGATGATCGGAGTGTCGGTCGGGCTGATTTCGACCCCCTCGAGATCGTCTGACGTGATGGTCATGTCGCCCGAGAACGCCTCGGTCGCGTACCAGAACGCGGCCTTCTCGGCGAACGGCGCCTGGGGCGCGCGACAATGCATGGCGCGCTGGAGCGCTTGCATGAACTCGGTCCGCCCGTTGGCGCGCACCATCGCCCGCAGGTCCGATGTCAGCGTCGTGAACTCGGCCTCCGTGCCAAGGTAGCGCAGGCGGAACCGCGCATCGCGCAGGATGGCCGCACCACTTTCCGGCTCTATCTCGAGCGCCCGTTCGACGAGGGCCTGCGCGGCCGGTTCTCCGTCCCAGCGGCCGTCGCGTTCGAGAATGGCGTCGCTGAGTTGAAGGAAGGACCATGCCGGCGGGTCCGGCAATTGGGTGATCGCGGTGAGAACCGTGATGTGGCGCTCCAGAGCTTCGCGGCTACCGTCGCGGTCGGCCCGCGCGATATTGGCCAGCCGGGTGTAAGCGGTGGGGTCACCAAGCGCGGCCGCTTCTTCGTAGAGTGCGAGGGCCCGGTCCATGTCCTGATCGGCCAGGGCACCGCGCTGCAGAACCTGCGCCAATTCTGTCATGGCAAAGGTCAGCTTGCCCTCGGCCGCCTGCCGCAGGTGGGCCATGAGGACGTCGTTGTCCTTGTCGATGAACTCGGCGTCCAGGTGATAGCGCGCGACCTGCCACGCCGCGTTGTAGTCTCCTAGGCTGGCCGAGAAGCGATACCAGTCCTCGGCCAGATCGTGATCCGCGGCGACCACGTCGCCCTTGCGGTAATACGAGGCGATCTGATTGATCCGGTCGCAGACCAGCGGGTCGGCGTCACCGATCTTGCCGCCGAAGGCCATGGTCACGGCCACGTCGGGCGCGATGGTCCAATCCGGCACTTCGGTGCCGGCGGCGGACAGCGCCGCCAGTTCGATGATTGCGTTGGGATGCCCTTCGTAGGCGGCCGAGCGCAGGAGTGCCAAGGCCGCGTCTTCGTCCCGGGCAACGCCGCCCAGGCCGGCGGTCAGGATCTCGGCAGCGGTTTCCTTGACCGATCCCGAGGCGCCCGGCGCCAGGTCGACAAGAGCCTGGGCGAGGCCCTCTTCGACGATCTGGTCGGTGCGCCCGGCCGCCATGAGCAGCGACAGCCGGTCGCGGAGCCTGCTTGCCTCGCCATAGGCCTGCGCCCGATCGGCCAGCAGAGACTGGGCCCGCTCGATCGTGTCAAACCATCGCTCGGCATCCGCCTCGCGCAGCAGGCGCAGATCCCGCCGGATGATGGCGTTGGAGGGCTCGGACAGCTCTGTGCCGTCCCAGGCCGCCCAGCGCGCCACGACGTGATGATCGGGCGGACGCGGCAGGCAAAGGTCCTGCGCCGCCATGTCCGGTGGCGTGAAGGTCACCTCGATGGGGTCGGCATAGGCGGGCAGAGACGCGAGAAGTCCGGCGCAGGCCGAGACAGGCGCCAATAGTCGAATGGGAGTTTTCATCATAGCCTCCTGGCTGGGGGCACACTTTCAGTCGGTGTATGTACTGTTCGCCGCATGCAGCTGGGCGTCTTCGGCGCTGCCGGTCACGATCACCGTCGCGCCGGTGCCGCGTTCCAGGGTCATCGGGTCGAGACTGGCGAGTGTCTCGCCGCCCTGTCGCAGCTCGAAGGTCAGCGTCAGCGGGGCCTTGAGCGCGACGCCCGCATGATCGCCCGGCGCCACGTCCGAAATCGCGGCGACACCGGCCTCGACGGCGTAGAGGTCGAACGCCTCAATGCTGGCGAGGTTGTAGACCAGCAGATCGGCCTGGGCGGGCGAATCCTCGACTGCGTCCTCGATCAGGACGGTCTCGTCGCCGTCTGCGATTACCGTGTAGTGGGTGTTCGCGCCGACCTCGAATTCCGAGGCGACATTGGCGATATCGAGCTCGACCGTGCCGGGCTGGACTTCGACGTAGCGTGTGAAGCCGGCCTCGTTGATCGCAACCTCCGTTGCGCCGATCCGGGCACCGCTCCCGTCCACGTCCACCACGCGCAGGAAAGAGGCATCGGGCGAGCTCGGCTCGGGGTAGAGACCACCATCCTGCGCGAGGGCGGGGGTGGCCAGGCAGGTGGCGATCAGAAGGGTGCTGATGGTTTTCATGTCGAAGACTCCTCGGTTGTGCAGATGGACATGGATGCGTCGTCGGTTGCCGGACGATCCAGCGTGACCGATAGGCGGGTGAAATCGTCGCGCCAGGCGGGCTCCGCATATTGGTAGAACCAGCGGGTGGGCGCGTAGCGGACGGGCCGGCGGATCGGCGTAGTCACCTCGATGCCGTCCGGTCCCGCAAGCGTGATCACGGCTTCGCGGCCATTGGCCGAGCCGGTGTCGACCTTGATGAAGCTGTCGCGGGTCAGCAGCCCCTCGGGCAGGGCGGCCGACAGATCGACAGAGTCCGCGACGTCGAGGTCGAGCGCAGTGCAGTTGGCGTCGATGGGCGCGCGCAGTTCGCGCAGCGGCATCTCCCCGAACTCGCCCAGGTTGTTGTAGATCGGGTTCTCCCAGATCAGGACGGCGGGCGGGTTCTCTCGAAAGTCATCGGACAGAAGGTAAGAGGTCATCCCGCCAAACTGGTTGCCGCCGGTGATCGAGTAATTCGCCACCGCAAGCTCGGCTTCGTCGGCGAGGAACTGCTCGAAGTGGAAGGTCTCCTCCGCCGACATCGACGTGCCCGCCAACGCGATGGGCGGCCCGGCGGATTCGGCCGCGAAAATGCCACCGCCGGCGTCGGCCTCGCTGGTCCGGGTCGTCTGATAACCCTGGACCTCGGCGGCGGGCACCGTCTCGCGACAGTATTCCTGGATCGTGCTCCGCAGACGCGAATCCATCGGCTCGACCTCGGTCGGCTCGGTCTCGTAGGTGGTCTTTTCCAGGTCGTCGTAGCCGGGCAGCCGGCGGATCTCCTCGCCCAGCGCGGCCGCGACGGCACGGGCGCCCTCGGGGCTCCAGTGGAAGTCGGTCGGCTGGAAGGGGGCGCCCTCGGCCCCGCGCATGGCGCGCATGGTGTCGAGGACCGTCACCCCTTCGTCCCGCATCTTGGCGAGGAAGGCGTCGTAGGCGACCTCGGCGACCTCGAGGTCGTAGCCATAGCCCTCGACGCCCTCGGGGACGTGGTCCGGCATTGCCAGGCTCTTGGTCGGGACGGGCACGTAGATCAGCTCGGTCCCCCGGCTGCGCAGGGCGGCGGCGATCTCGCCCACCCGCGCTGCGGCCTCGGGCGAGAGGGGCTGGTTCATCCGGAAGT
>JAMWZF010000188.1:321-6140 GCA_024304875.1 Paracoccaceae bacterium | reverse complement strand
GGCCGGGACAGGAGCGGGAACTCCGCCGCCTCGTCCGGCGCCAGCCAGACCGCGTCGCCGCCGCCCCAGGCGTTGCGCAGGGACTCGACGAGGGCCGGCTCCAGCCCGCCTTTCGCCGCGATGAGCGTGACCGTGAACATATGCGCCTCCCTTGATCCGCCCCAGATGGCCGATCCTGACCGGCCGGCGCAAGCCCCCGCCCTGACCTGGATCAAACGCGGGCCAAAGGTTTCCGATAGGAGACGGCGCCGGTCGCAAATGGCCTCCGATCCGGCGCATCCGCCTCATTTTCCCGCTTGTGGGGAATCGCGGGGCGTCATAGGTGCCGCGGCGGGACACCCCTCCCCAACGAGGGGCACATATCTGAGAGGGTATCAGACATGGTCATCGAGACTCCGGCCAAGCGCCCGGCAAATGCGCGCTTCTCCTCCGGCCCCTGTGCCAAACCCCCCGTCTATTCGCTCGACAAGCTCGCAGACGCCCCCCTCGGCCGGTCGCACCGCGCCGCCGTGGGCAAGGCCAAGCTGAAGCAGGCCATCGAGGACACCCGCGAAATCCTCGGCGTGCCCGCCGACTACCGCATCGGGATCGTCCCCGCCTCCGACACCGGCGCGGTCGAGATGGCCATGTGGTCCCTGCTGGGCGCCCGCAAGGCGACGATGGTCGCCTGGGAAAGCTTCGGCGCCGGCTGGGTGACCGACGCGGTCAAGCAGCTGAAGATCGACGCCGAGGTGAAGACCGCCGACTACGGTGAGATCGTGGACATGGGCAGCATCGACTACGACACCGACGTCGTCTTCACCTGGAACGGCACCACCTCGGGTGTGCGGATGCCGGGTGGCGACGCGATCCCGGCGGACCGCGAAGGCCTCACCATCTGCGACGCCACCTCCGCCGCCTTCGCCCAGGACCTGCCCTGGGACAAGCTGGATGTGACCACCTTCTCCTGGCAGAAGGTCATGGGCGGTGAGGCGGCCCATGGGATGCTGATCCTGTCGCCCCGCGCCGTGGAGCGGCTGGAAAGCTACACCCCCGCCTGGCCCCTGCCCAAGATCTTCCGCATGACCAAGGGCGGCAAGCTGATCGAGGGCATCTTCGTCGGCGAGACGATCAACACCCCCTCCATGCTGGCAGTCGAGGATTACCTCGTCGCGCTGGACTGGGCGAAGTCCATCGGCGGCTTCCCGGCGCTCAAGGCCCGGGCCGACGCAAACGCCCAGGCGATCTGGGACTTCTGCGAGGCCCGCGACTGGATTGCCAACCTCGCCGTCGACCCGGCCACCCGGTCGAACACCTCGGTCTGCCTGAAGTTCACCGATCCGGCGATCACCGAAGGCGCGGCCTTCGCCAAGGCCGTGGCCAAGCGGCTCGAGGCCGAGGGCGTGGCTCTCGACATCGGCGCCTACCGCGACGCCCCGGCGGGCCTGCGGATCTGGTGCGGCGCCACGGTCGAGACCGCGGACATCGAGGCGCTGCTGCCCTGGATCGACTGGGCCTACCAAGCCGAGATCGAGGCGCAGGCCAAGGCCGCCTGATCAATCGGGGGGTGGGTCCAGACCCACCTCACCGTCCCCGTATCCAATATTCCCGTGCGGTGGGTCTCGACCCACCCGGCCCCGCAAGGACACTGCACATGACCGCACCCAAGGTTCTCATCTCCGACAAGCTCTCCGACGCCGCCGTCCAGATCTTCCGCGACCGTGGCATCGACGTCGACTTTCGCCCCGAGCTGGGCAAGGACAAGGACGCCCTTCTCGCCGCGATCCCTCAGTACGACGGGCTTGCCATCCGGTCCGCCACCAAGGCGACGGAAAAGCTGATCGAGGCCGCGACCAACCTCAAGGTCATCGGCCGCGCCGGGATCGGCACCGACAACATCGACAAGGAGGCGGCCAGCCGGAAGGGCATCATCGTGATGAACACCCCCTTCGGAAACATGATCACGACGGCCGAGCACGCCATCGCCATGATGTTCGCCGTCGCCCGCCAGCTGCCCGAGGCCAGCGCCTCGACCCACGCCGGCAAGTGGGAGAAGTCCAAGTTCATGGGGGTCGAGCTGACCGGCAAGACCCTCGGAGTGATCGGCGCGGGCAACATCGGCTCCATCGTCTGCAACCGGGCGCTGGGCCTCAAGATGAAGGTCATCGCCTACGATCCCTTCCTCTCCGAGGACCGGGCGACCGAGATCGGGGTCGAGAAGGTCGAGCTGGAGGACCTGCTGAAGCGGGCCGACTTCATCACCCTGCATGTCCCGCTGACCGACGCGACGCGGAACATCCTCTCGGCCGAGAACCTGAAGAAGACCAGGAAGGGCGTGCGCATCATCAACTGCGCGCGCGGCGGGCTGGTCGACGAGGAGGCCCTGGCCGAGCTGCTGAAGTCCGGCCACGTCGCCGGCGCCGCCTTCGATGTCTTCGCCGAGGAACCGGCGACCGAGAACCCGCTGTTCGGCCTGCCCAACGTGGTCTGCACCCCGCACCTCGGCGCCGCCACCACCGAGGCGCAGGAAAACGTCGCCCTGCAGGTCGCCGAGCAGATGTCGGACTACCTGCTGACCGGCGCGGTGCAGAACGCCCTCAACATGCCCTCGGTCACCGCCGAGGAAGCCAAGGTCATGGGGCCGTGGATCAAGCTGGCCGGGCACCTCGGCAACTTCATCGGCCAGATGACGGACGAGCCGATCAAGGCGATCAACATCCTCTACGACGGTGAAGCCTCGACGATGAACCTGAACGCCCTGACCGCGGCGACGATGGCGGGCATCATGAAGGCGACGAACCCGGACGTGAACATGGTCTCGGCCCCGGTCATCGCCAAGGAGCGGGGGGTCCAGATCTCGACCACCAAGCAGGACCAGTCGGGCGCCTTCGAGGGCTACATCAAGGTCACCGTGGTCACGCCCAAGCGCGAGCGGAGCATCGGCGGCACCGTGTTCAGCGACGGAAAGCCCCGGTTCATCCAGATCAAGGGCATCAACATCGACGCCGAGATCGGCGAGCACATGATCTACACCACCAACCGGGACGAGCCGGGGATCATCGGCACACTGGGGATGACGATGGGCAAGCACAAGGTGAACATCGCCAACTTCACCCTTGGCCGGCACCACGAGCGGCGCGAGGCGATCGCGCTCCTTTACCTTGACGAGGCCGCGCCACAGGCGGCGCTGGACGAGCTGAAGGGCACCGGCCTGTTCGGACAGGTGAAGCCTCTGGTCTTCGATGTGGCTGGGTAGGTTTCAGCGCCTTTACGAAAGACTGCGCCGCCGGAGCCGACCTGCACGGGCCCGGCGGCGACTGGAACGGGCCTTGGCCCGGCACCATGAACAGGGGCGGCTCCCGGGCTGGCAGATAGACCACCGCCGCTCGAGCAATCCACGCCGGGGCGGCCGCGACCTGTTCCGCTGCGTCCCGCCCGACGGCGGGCCGACCCTGATGGCGAAGGTCTACGAGCGTCGTCGCATGGCCCGCCCGAAGTTCGACGCGCTGCAGGAAGTCAGCCGGCGGAGCGCCCATGTGGTGCGCCCGGTCTTCGTAGATCCGGCGACCGGCGTGCTGGCCATGGAGCACCTGCCCGGGCCTACCGTTCTCCGCCGCCTCGGCGGCGACGGCCACGCCCGGGCGCTCGAGGCGGCGGCGGGCTGGCTCCGTGACTATCACCTGTCGGTGCCGATACGTGGTGACCGGAACCCGGTCGATCCCCTGGCCCGCCTTCTGGCGACCCTGCCCCGGCGGCGCTGGCCGGCGTCGATTCCCTCGCTCCTCGGCAGTTTCGAGGCGCGGCTGGCCACCGCGCGACATGCGCCCCTCGTTCTCGGCTACACCGACGCCTCGCCCGGCAATATCGTCCTGACCCCGGACGGCCCCAAGGGCATCGACCGGCCCCATGCCGGCCCTGGCCGGCCCGAGACCGATCTGGCGCGGCTGTTGCACGCGGTGGCCTTTTTCCGGCTGCGTCAGGGCAGGCCCGATCTGATTTCTGCCGATCATGCCATCATCCTGGCGGCCTACGCCCCACCGGCCCTGGAGTCCGAGGCGCTCTCCCTTGCCCTTGACCGCGATGCGGTTCACTTCTGGATCCAGAGCCGCCTCGGGCGCGGTTTTCACGAATCGCTCTCGCTCTATCTGGACCGTTGGATCGCGCGGCTTCTGCATGAACTGGACGAAGGGTCGCCCGCCCCGCAGGCATGACCGCAGGGGACACGGGCGGAAGGGAAACGATGCTCTACGCCATTGCCGACATCCACGGGTACGCGGATCAGCTGGACGCCGCGCTGGATCTCGTCGCGGCCGATGGCGGGGCAGAGGCGCCGATCGTCTTTCTCGGCGACTATGTCGATCGCGGGCCGGACAGCCGCGGTGTCCTGCAGCGCCTGATCGACGGACGGGCGGCCGGCCGGGACTGGACCTGCCTGATGGGCAACCATGACCGGATGTTCCACCGCTTCATCAGCGAGGCGGTGCAGCATGACGACAGGATCAAGTCTCACAAGCCCTGGCTCAATCCCTCGCTCGGCGGCGGTGCAACGCTGGCCTCCTACGGGATCGAGGAGGTGGCGAGCCGGGGGACGGACGATCTCTTCGACGCCGCGCAGGCCGCGGTTCCGGCCGAGCACCGCGATTTCCTCAGCGCGCTTCCGACTTGGCACGAGACGCAGGCGCATATCTTCGTCCATGCGGGGATCCGGCCCGGCATCCCGATGGTGGACCAGGACGAGGACGACCTCGTCTGGATCCGCGACCCCTTCCTGTTCGACACCCGCGACCACGGAAAGCTGGTCGTCCACGGGCACACCGCCCTGTCCTACCCGCAGGCCCATGCGAACCGGATCAACCTGGATGGCGGGGCCGGCTTCGGCAATCCGCTGGTGCCGGCGGTCTGGGACGGCGAGGCGTGGTTCCTGCTGACCGGCGAGGGCCGTCAGCCCTTCTGGTCACGGCAGGCCTTCGCCGCCTGATGCGGCTGGATCATGTCCAGCGCGCCAGTCCCTCCGGCAACCGGATCGAGTTGCTTCAGGTGAACTGAGCCGGGGGACGGCGCGCCGGGCCGGGCACCGCCCTAGGGTGCGCCGCCCCGAGGGTCCGCTGCTGTCCCCGGCGGGCGCCACTGCGTTTTTTGGCCAGAATGAAGCAGGGAGAGGCTGCGCCCTTCATTCTGGCAGAAAAACGCACTTGCTGGCCTCGACACTCGGCCCCGCAGTTTCCCGCCTGGGACCGGCGGCAGGGCGAGGCCCGGACAGGGCACTGCGGGTGTCGCCTCTTCGGCCATGCCGCCGCTGCCAAGGGTGACTTGGCCGGACTGGCCGAGGTGGCCGACGTGGCCGATCGGCGGCTGTCCGAGGACAGAGGGGTCCCAGTTCCGGGGAGGGCGGTGGCATGGAGGACGAGTCCAGCCACCTGCGCCCCTTCCGCCGGGGTGTTGGCCGGGTTAGGACGCCTCATGGCCCTGACCTTTCCCACTCTCGCCGCTCTGCTGGCCCATGGATACGACGAGGTGATCGACGTCCGCTCGCCCGCCGAATACGCCGAGGACCACGTGCCAGGGGCGATCAACCTGCCCGTGCTCGACAACGCCGAGCGCGCCGAGGTGGGCACGATCTATGTGCAGCAAAGCCCCTTTCTCGCCCGCAAGCTTGGCGCCGCCATGGTCTTCCGCAACGCCGCAAACCACATCGCCGGGCCCCTGTCGGACCGCGAGGGCGGCTGGCGCCCCCTCGTCTACTGCTGGCGCGGCGGGCAGCGGTCGGGCGCGTTCTCCTGGATGCTGAAGGAGATCGGCTGGCGGGCCGAGACCGTCGCCGGGGGCTACCAGTCCTTCCG
>JAMWZF010000188.1:0-311 GCA_024304875.1 Paracoccaceae bacterium | reverse complement strand
GCCGCCTCGTCCATGCCGCCGTCTACGAAGAGGCCCTGCCGCTTCGCATCGTCCTGCTGGACGGCAACACCGGCACCGCCAAGACCGAGCTTCTGGCCCGGGTCGCCGCACGGGGCGGGCAGGTCCTCGACCTCGAGGGGATGGCGAACCACCGGGGGTCGCTCCTCGGCGGGATGCCCGGGGGCCAGCCCTCGCAGAAGGCCTTCGAGACGCGTCTGGCCGTCGCCCTTGCGGCCCTCGACCCCGCCCGGCCGGTTCTGGTGGAGGCCGAGAGCAACAAGGTCGGCGAGCGGCTGATCCCGCCCAGCCTC